>CALEZJ010000248.1 GCA_937927885.1 uncultured Paracoccaceae bacterium
CCGCCTGCAACAGGCCCAGCCCCTGCGGCTGGCCTGGTATGGGCAGATGGACCGGGATTCGGGGGTGACGGACCTTTTGCCGATGGCGCATCTTC
Source organism: uncultured Paracoccaceae bacterium (assembly GCA_937927885.1). Classification (GTDB taxonomy): domain Bacteria; phylum Pseudomonadota; class Alphaproteobacteria; order Rhodobacterales; family Rhodobacteraceae; genus Pararhodobacter. The sequence continues at coordinate 96 of CALEZJ010000248.1, forward strand.
TGGCCGCGCGCGGGGTGCCCTTCACGCTGGCGCTCTATGGCGACGGGCCGCTCTTTGGCCAGATGCGCGACGGCATCGACGGTCTGGGGCTGGAACGGCAGGTCACGCTGGCGCCGCAACCGGCCTTCGACCCGGTTCTGGTGCCCCGCCTGCGGCGCGAGGCCGATCTCTTCCTCATGCCGCGCCGTCTGCCCGATCCGCAGGGCGCCTATGTCGAGGCCATGGGCTGCGGCCTGCCGATCCTGGGCTATCGCAACCGGCAATGGCGGCGCCTTCAGGCCGAATCGGGCGCGGGTTGGGCGGTGCGGGCCTCTCCGTCCGCTCTGGCCGCGAAGGTCGAACACCTGCACGGCGCGCGCGGCGAGCTTGCCCGGGCTTCGGCCAGGGCGGTGGAATTCGCCCGGGCGAACACGTTCGAATCCGTCTTTGCCCGCCGCATGACCGACCTGCGCGACATCGCGCGCATCGACTAGCTCCGGATCAGCGCCGCCGCGATGGCGGGCAGACGGGCCCAGTCGTCAAAGGCGCGGTCATGCGGGATCGTGTCGACCGGGGTCTTGCGATAGCCCTCGGTGAACAGCGCAAAGGGCACGCTGGCCGCCACCGCCGTCGCCGCGTCCACCTCGCTGTCGCCGACATAGACCACCGGCCCCTCGCCCAGCGCGCGCATCGCCTTCAACAGCGGTGCCGGATCGGGCTTCATCACCGGCAGGGTGTCGCCGCCGACGATCGTGGCGAACAGCGGCGTCAGCCGCAGATGCGCCAAGATGGCGCGGGTGGGGGCGATGGGCTTGTTGGTGCACAGGCCCAGTTGCCAGCCTTCGCCCCGCAGGTGGTGCAGCGCCGCCTCGACCCCGGGATAAAAGCGGGTCAGGGAATGCGCGCGCTCGTACTTTTGCGCAAAGAGGCGACGCATCCGCTCGGTTCGGGGCGGGTCATTGACCCCGGCGCTGGCGCGCTCCATCCGCTCCAGGAACACCCGCGCGCCATTGCCGATAAAGCTGCGCGCCTGATCGTAGCTGATCTGCGCCAGCCCCTCGGCCTCCAGCACTGCATTGCCGGCGGCGTGGATATCGGGCGCGCTGTCGATCAGCGTGCCGTCAAGGTCAAAGATGATCCTCATGCCGGCAGCGCGTTCATCGGCTTTTCGCGGATCGGCAGATGGACCAGCGCCGAGAACGCGCCGACCCCCACACCGACCCACCAGACCAGCGTGTAATCGCCGTAAAGGTCATAAAGCCGCCCGCCCAGCCAGCCCCCCAGGACCCCGCCGATCTGGTGGCTGAGGAACACGAATCCGTAAAGCGTGCCCATGTAGCGCAGCCCGTAGATATGCGCGACCAGACCCGAGGTCAGCGGCACCGTCGCCAGCCACAGCGCCCCCATGGCGGCGGAAAACAGCAGGACCGACGCGGGGGTGATCGGCAGCGCGATGAACAGCGCCGCAATCACCGTGCGCGCGGCATAGATGCCCGAAAGCAGGTATTTCTTGGACCAGCGCTTGCCCGCCCAGGCGGCGGTCAGCGTGCCGCCGATGTTGGCCAGACCGATGACCGCAATCGCCACCGCGCCCAGCGCCGATGTGGTGGTGATCCCCATGGCGGCCAGCATCCCGTCCGGCGCGGGCGTGCCGCACATCTCGGTCACCATGGCGGGGAAATGCGCGGTGATGAAGGCCAGCTGATAGCCGCAGGAAAAGAAGCCCAGGAAGATCAGCGAATAGGACGGATCGCGGAACGCCTGTTTCAGCGCCTGCCCCATGGATTGCTCCAGTTCGGCCCGGCTGGCCATTCTGGGCGAGCGCATCATCGGCAGCGCCATCAGCGTGGCCAGGATCGCCACGGCAAAGAGGATGAAAACGGTCTGCCAGGAATAGAAGCCCAGCAGGAATTCGGCCGTCGGCGCGCCGATCACCTGTCCCGCCGATCCGGCGGCGGTGGCGATGCCCAGCGCAAGGCTGCGGTTCTCATCCGAGGCGGCGCGGCCCACCACGGCCAGGATTACCCCGAACCCGGTGCCCGCGATGCCAAAGCCGACCAGGATTTCCAGCAGCTGCATGGCCCCCGGCGTCACCGCAAAGGACGACAGCACCAGCCCCGCCGCATAGAGAAGCGCCCCCAGCACGATCGCCCGGCGGTCGCCAAAGCGTTCCGCCATCGCGCCGAACATCGGTGTCGCGATGCCCCAGGCCAGGTTCTGGATCGCGATGGCCAGCGAGAATTCGCTGCGAAGCCAGCCGAATTCCTCGGCGACGGGGATCTGGAACACCCCGAACGACGCGCGGGCGGCAAAGCTGATCAGGATGATGACGCAGCCGCCGATCAGGACGGGGGTGAGAAGCGGGGCCTTTTGCGGCATCGACAAGTCCTGTGGCTGACCGTGACCGGGCGCGCTGCCCCCGGACCCCCGGGATATTTGAGGACAGATGAAGGGGCGCCGCTTAACCTGTTCAGTTTCGCGACTGCGTCAAGACGCCTCAGCGCGCCTGTCCATGATATTCCGGATTGGGTTCCATGCCGATCGCTGATGCGACCCGGTTCGACATGTTGTAAAAGCCCACGGTCGAGGCGATGTCAAAGATGTCGCGGTCGCTGAACCCCTGATCGCGCAGCACCTGACGGTCGGCCTCGACGATCTCGGCGCTGGCCTTCGTCGCCTTTTCGGCAAAACCCAGCATCGCGGTCTGCCGCGCATCCAGCCGTGCGGCGCGCCAGTTCATCACCATGGCCTCGCCCAGTTCCGGGCTGCCCAGCGCGCGCACCGCCGCGCCATGGGCGACCTGGCAATACCAGCAGCGGTTGATCGACGAGACCACGACGGCGATCATCTCGCGCTCCAGTTTCGTCAGGCCCGAGGGGCCCAGCATCAGGTCGTTGTACATCGCCGTGAAGGCGTTGAGTTTCGTGATGTCAAAGGCATAGGCCTGCAGCACATTCGGCACCATGCCCAGCTTTTCCTGGCAGATCTCGAAATAGCGCTGCGTGGCCTCGGGCAACGGATCGACGGCGGGCAGGTTCAGGGCGCTGATGCGGGTCATGGGCGTTTCTCGCGGTAATGATAGCGGCCAGCCTCGACCATCCCGAGCCCGCTGTAAAGCGCGCGGGCGCTGGTGTTGGCCGTGGTCACGGCAAGGGCAAAGGTGCGGGCACCGTTCTCGGCCGCCCAGTGCGCCATGCCCTTCACCGCGCGGCGGGCGACGCCCTGGCGGCGAAATCCGGGCTCGACATGCAGCGCGTGCAGCATGGCGATGCCCTGATGCAGCGCGACAAAGCCCACGCCCGCCGGGCTGTCGTTCTGGCGCAGGATGAAGCTGGTCTTGGGGCCTTCCGCGCGCGCCATCACCGCCAGACGCTCGGGGCCCGTATGCGCGCCCTCCCACAGTCGGCGCTGGATGGCCAGCGGCGGCCAGCAGGGCAGCAGGAACACCGGCGGAGGGGCCTCGGCCAGCGTTTCGACCGGCGCCGACATCAGGACCGAGGGATCGACGATGCCATAGCCGCGCGCCTGAAGGGCGGCGTCCAGCGCCTCGTCCCCCGGGCGCACCTGAAACAGCGGCGCGTCCAGCGCATCGAGCGCGGCGTCGTCAAAGGGGCCTTCCCGCGTCGCCGCGCTGACCCGCTTGCCACCCCCCGCCCCGTCACGCAGCAGGAACGGACCCACGCGGCGGGTGCCGGCGGCGGGCCAGGTCACATCGAGCGCGGCAAACAGGTCGTTCATTGCAGCCGCGCCAGTTCCACCAGCGCTGCATCCAGCCGCGCCGCATCGGTGCCGCGCACGACCAGCTGCGTGCCATAGGCGCCATTGCGCGTATAAGGATACGAGCCAAAGCTGAGGTCCGCATAGCGCGCCGCCAGATCGGCCAGCGCGGAGGCGATCTCGCCCTCGCCGCGCTGCACGTCGATCATCTGGCTCAGCAGCGGGTCGCCGCCGGTCAGTTCGGGCAGGACACTGGCCACCATCGCCTCGAAGATCGCCGGAACCCCGGCCATCACATGCACGTTGCCCAGCGTGAATCCGGGGGCCGCGGAAATCGGATTGTCGATCAGCACAGCGCCGTCCGGGATGCGGGCCATGCGCAGACGGGCGGCGTTCAGCTCCAGCCCGGTGCGGGCATAATGGGCGCGCAGGATCGCATGCGCATCCTCGCGCACCCCGATCCGCACGCCAAAGGCCGCTGCCACCGCATCGGCGGTGATGTCGTCATGCGTCGGGCCGATGCCGCCCGAGGTGAACACATGGTCATAGGCACCGCGCAGCGCGTTGATCGCCGCGACGATGGCGCCGTGGTCATCGGCCACCACCCGCACCTCGCACAGGCGGATGCCGCGCCCGGTCAGCGCCTGCGCCAGATGATGGGTGTTGCTGTCGCGGGTGCGGCCCGACAGGATCTCGTCCCCGATGACGAGCATGGCGGCGGTGGGATTGGGCATCATGTCCTCGTGGTTGCGGGGCTCAGACTAGCGCGCGGTTGCGGCAATTCCAACCGGTGCGCAGCGTCTGGCAATTGTGACGGTTTGGCCCTATGGAGGGGCATGCAGAACAAGGCCCGCCCCGTGTACGACAAGCATGACCGCATCACCAAGGACGGCATCCGCCTTCATGCGCCCGAGGATTTCGTCGGCATGCGCAAGGCCGGTCAGGTGGCGGCGCGCATCCTCGATGACATCGCCGCGCATGTCGCCCCGGGTCAGCGCACGGGCGAACTGGACCGGCTGATCGAATCGATGGTGCACCAGCACGGCGCGCAATCGGCGACCATCGGCTATCGTGGCTATCGCCACGCCAGTTGCATCAGCCTGAACCACGTTGTCTGCCACGGCATTCCCGGCAGCGTCACGCCGACCGGCCGCAACGAGCCGACCCGCACCGATGACGTGCTGCGCGACGGGGACATCCTGAACATCGACGTGACCGTGATCGTCGACGGCTGGTTTGGCGACAGCTCGCGCATGTATATCGCGGGCAAACCGAAACCCTTTGCCATGCGGCTCATTCAGGTGACGCATGATGCGTTGATGAAGGGGATCGACGCGGTCAAGCCCGGCAATACCTTTGGCGATATCGGCTTTGCCATCCAGAGCTATGTCGAAGGTCAGCGCATGTCGGTCGTGCGCGATTTTTGCGGGCACGGGCTGGGCCGCGTGTTTCACGCGCCGCCCAATGTGCTGCATTACGGGCGCCCGGGCCGCGAAGCGGTGCTGGAGGAAGGGATGTTCTTTACCATCGAACCGATGGTCAATCTTGGGCGCCCGGAAACCCGGGTTCTGGCGGATGAATGGACGGCCATTACCCGCGACAAATCCCTCTCCGCCCAATTCGAACATTCGGTCGGCGTGACCGCGCGCGGGGTCGAGGTTTTCACCCTCTCGCCGGCCGGGCTGTTTCATCCGACCTGGGTCTGAGCGCCAGAACCTTGTCCAGTGCCGCGCCCAACAGCACGACATAGGCCGATAGCTGGAACCAGACCATCAGCGCGATGGCGGCGCCGAGCGAGCCGTAAATCTCGTTGTAATTGCCAAAGGCGCCCACGAACAGCGTGAAGGCGACCGAGACCCCGGCCCACAGCACCACCGCCAGCCCCAGACCCGGGGTCAGGAACCGACCCCGGCGCGCGGCCCTGGTGTTCGGCCCGAACCGGTAAAACACGCCCAGACCCAGCACGATCACCACCAGCGCCACGAACCAGCGCGCGACCTTCAGCACGCCGGGGATCAGGCTGTCATCGGGGATCAGCGGACCCAGCAGCGTCAGGCTCAGCGGCAGCAGCACCATGGTCACCACCGAGGTCGCACCGGCCCCCACCGCCGCCACGGTCAGGCCCAGCGCCACGGCAAAGTCCTGAAATTTCTCGCGCGCGCGGCCACCGTGGATGGCGCGCAGGCCCCGCATCAGCGCCGCAACCCCGCGCCGCGCCGACCACAAGGTGCCCGCCAGTGACAAAAGCCCGGTCAGGCCCAGCGTCACCGGCTGGGCCGAGGCGAGCGCGCTCGATTGTTCGACCAGCAGGGAATAGGCCTCGGGCGGGAGGAAATCGGCCATCGGCTCCAGCGCTGCGACCACCTGATCCGGCTGGGCCCACAGGCTGACCAGCGCCACGATGAAACCCAGCGCCGGAAACACCGACAGCATCGAAAAGAACGCCACGCCCGCGGCGATCAGGCCCAGATGCCGACGCGAGGCCAGCGTCCAGACGCCGACCGCCAGCGCCCACACCCGGCGCATGCGTCAGATCGCCAGATCGGCCAGCCCCTTGCCTGCCGCCAGCGCGGCATCGACCCAGCGCGGCCGACGCCCGCGCCCGGTCCAGGTCTGCGAAGGATCGGCGGGATTGGCGTATTTCGCCGCGGCGGGCTTGCGGGTCTTTCGCGTATTCAATCCGGTCAGGTCCGCCGCCGTCAATCCGCGCTCGCGCAGGAATGCCTCGACCTCGGCCAGGGCCTTTCGGCGCTCGCGGTCCTTGAAACCGGCAATCGCGGCCTCGACGTCTTTCTGCAATTGCTTCAGGTCTTTCAGCGAAAGGCTGTCGAGATCCATGTTTGTCGCTCCCAGTTCCGAGTGATTCGCAATGGACCGAGGAAATACCTTTCGAGCGCGAAAGGCAATTTCGTTTTGCAAAGCTTATTTGCGGGCGGCGCGGGTTTCCCGAAAAATCATGTAGATTCCACCCCCCAGAATCAGGCTGATCCCGATCCAGGCAATATTGTCCGGCCATTCGCCGAAAACCACCAGACCCCAGAAAATCGCGATCGGCATGGCGATATATTCCAGCGGCGCGACCAGTGCGGCCTCGCAGATCCGGTAGGCCTGCGCGATCAACAGGCCACCCAGCGCCGTCCCCACGCCCGCCAGCAGGAAGAACGGCCAGTCGGCGGCCTCGGGCCAGGACCAGGCGCGCAGCAGAAAGGCCCCCGCGCTGTCGCCGCCCGGGTCAAAGCGCCCGTCGCCTGCCACCAGCCCCATGGCCATGCTGAAGCTCAGAAAGGTCATCTGCGTGTAAAAGGCCATGGTCGTCGCGCGTTCGCCCAGCCCCATGGCGCGGGTCATCACCTGCAGCCCGGCATAGCCCGCCGCCGCCAGCAGCGGCAGCAGGGCAACGGCGGTGAACGACTCCGTGCCGGGGCGAATCATGATCAGCGCGCCCAGCAAACCGGCCGCAATCGCGCCCCAGCGGTGCGGGCCGACCCTTTCGCCCAGAAACACCACCGAGAACAGCGCGATCATCAGCGGGCTGACGAAAAAGATCGCCGTCGCATCGGCAATCGGCATCACCGCCAGTGCGGCGTAAAAGGCCATGTTCGACCCCAGCACGAACAGGCCGCGGATCAGATGCTTGCCCGGCTGGCGGGTCCGCATCTGTGACAGGCCACCCGTCAGCGGCAGGATCACCGCCAGAAGGATCGCCAGCCCGATGGCCGAACGGATCAGCACCACCTGATGCAGGGCATAGCCGCCCGACAGCGACTTGATCGCCATGTCGTTCACGGTAAACGCGATCGAGGCGCCCAGCGTGCACAGGGCCCCGACGGCGGTGGTCGACAGGGCCAGTCCGGTCAGGGCGCGGCTCATGCCGGATGGCCCAGCAGGCGCTCCAGCGTCTGGGCAAAGCGGGACCGGTCGCGCGGAGCAAAGGGTTTCCCACTGCCCTGCCGGAACGGATCGGCGGCGCGCAGGTCGGCGGCCAGATCGCGCATCGCCAGCACCTGGCCGATATTCGCCGCATTCAGCACGCTGCCGTCATGTTTCACCACCCGCGCGCCCGCATCGATGCAGCGCGCCGCCAGCGGAATGTCGGCGGTGACCACCACATCGCCCGGCGTGCATTCGGCAGCGATCCACTTGTCGGCGGCGTCGGCGCCCTGATCGACATAGACCATGCGCACGCTCGGGTGATCCACCGGGCGGATCCCGCCATTCGACACGATGCGCACCCCGGCGCCGTATTTCAGCGCGATGCGGATGGCGTCGTCGCGCACCGGGCAGGCGTCGGCATCGATGAACAGGATCGGCATGGGCACCCGCATGTTTAACAGGTGCATCTATTCCCGTCGGCCGGGGATTGGCAAGCTCAATGCCCCAGCATGCAGCAGCCGTTCAGCCCGTTCGCATCGCCGCGGAAATAGACCTGCACCTCCAGCCCGTAAAGCGCATCGCTCATCCCGTCGGAACAGACCGCGTTGCGCAGCACCGCCACCCCCTCGCGCGCGCCGGAAAACGGCAGCGCCAGCGTCGGCGGAAAGGCGGTGCGCGGCAGGGTCGGCGCATCGGTGCGCACCTCCCAGGAATCGTCCGGCGCCACGAATTCGGCCCGGTTGCCGGGCAGGAAAAAGTCGAACCGCCAGAAGGGTTCGGTGCCAAGGCAGGCCAGCGAATGCCCGCCCGAATGCCAGGGATCGGCGTGTTCGCGCGCCAGATAGCGCATGCTCGACCAGCCCACCCCCTCGCCGGTGCGCACCAGGCCCCAGGTGCGGTCCTCGTTCAGGCCGATGACCTCGATCCCGACGGCATCGCGCGCGAAACTGCCCCGGATTGCCGCGCGGGCCGAGGGTTCGGCCCGGATGTTCAGCACATCGCCCGCCGACACCCCGGTCACCCGGTGCAGCGCGGGGAAATCCTGCGCGGCGGCGGCACCCGCCAGCAGCAGCGCAAGAACGGCAACCCACAAACGCAGGGCCATGACGTCCTCCTAAACCTTGGCGCCCCAGCTCAGCGAGGCGCGGCGACGGGTATAGAATTCGGCCATCAGGCCGATCAGCAGGCACAGAAAGGTGATCGCCACCGGATAGACCACATTCGTATAGTGCGGATTGTAGTTCAGAAAGCTGAATCCCCGCGCCTGATCGATGATGTGGAACAGCGGGTTCCAGTCGAAATAGGGCAGGACGATGCCGGGCAGCGAATTGGCGACGAACATCTTGCCCGAGGCGAACATGTTCACCCGCGAATAGATCTGCACCAGCATCGCCACGGTCTTTGGCGCCCAGGGCTTTGCCGCCAGAAACACCATGCCCAGCGCGACCCCGGAAAACCACGCCAGCAGGAACATCAGAATTGCGCCCAGCGCATCGTGGATCACCAGCGGCTGCCACGCGGCGTGATAAAGGAACAGCACCACGATCATCGACAGCAATTGAATGTAGAGTTCGCCCAGGGCGGCCGCACCGATGGCGATGATCGTGTTCATCGGCGCATGCTTCATCATCTGCGATGTCGGCCCCTCCGAGGCGACGACGGCGCCCAGAACCTTGACATGGCCCATGAACAGGAAAACCCCGGTCATCAGATACAGCAGGAAATCGCCCCGGATCCCCTGCCCGCCAAATCCCGAAAACAGGAACATCGCATAGAACACCGCCACCAGCAGCACGGTTTGCAGGATGTTCAGCAGCAGCCCGATGATCGCATTGCCATGGGCATTGCGCACCGATCGCACGGCGGAATGATAGGTCAGTTCCGCCACGGTAAAGGCGGCGGCGATCCAGCTGTCCTGATTGCGGTTGCTCAACATCGGCCGGATCCTTGCCGGCCGTCGGGACCGGCGCTTGCATTGATGCGCCGGGTCAGGATAAGGCCAAACGGCTTGCCGATCAACTCGACCCCCGGGGAATGCGCGCCTCCATGAGCCCAGATCACCACCAAGTCATTGAGGAATCGTTTCGCGCCATCGCAGTGAAGGCCGGCGCGGTCATCATGGAGGTCTACGCCCGCCCCGATTTCGCCACCCGCGCCAAATCCGATTCCAGCCCGGTGACCGAGGCCGACGAAGCCGCCGACGCGCTGATCCGCGCCGAACTGGCGCGGGCGCTGCCCGGCATCCCCGTGGTGACCGAGGAAGCCGCCGCCAGCCATTCCCTGCGCGCGGACCGCTTCATCATCGTCGACCCCCTCGACGGGACCAAGGAATTCGTCCAGCGGCGCGGGGATTTCACCGTCAACATCGCGCTGGTCGAAAACGGCGTGCCGGTGCGCGGCGTGGTCTTTGCGCCGGCGCTTGGGCGGCTTTTCTATACCCGCGCCGATGGGTCCAGCGTCGAGGAACTGGCCGATGGCAGCCAGCGCGCGCTTCGGGTCAGCACGCCCGACAACGACGCCCTGCGCATCGTCGCCTCGAAATCGCACCGCGATGCCGCGACCGAGGAGTATATCAGCCGCTATGCGCTGGCCGAGGCGAAAAGCGCCGGGTCCTCGCTGAAATTCTGCCTGGTCGCCAGCGGCGAGGCGGATTTCTACCCGCGGCTGGGCCGCACGATGGAATGGGACACCGCCGCGGGCCATGCCGTGGTCCTGGGCGCGGGCGGGCAGGTGCTGCGCTTTGACGACCACAGCCCGCTGACCTATGGCAAGCCGGGCTATGAAAACCCGTTCTTTCTGGTGCTGGCGCCGGGGGTAAGGCTGCGCTGACGCGGCCCGGGTTTTTCCCACGAAAGAGCACCAAAACCCCCGTTTCCAGCCACAAACGCGCCCCGATTACCGATCATTAACCACCTTGCAGGCGGGAATGACCCGTCCGGACACAGCAAGGTGGAAATTCCGATGCGCAACAAAGTTACAAAGGCCGTGTTCCCCGTTGCCGGTATGGGCACGCGTTTCCTTCCCGCGACGAAAGCCGTTCCGAAAGAAATCCTGACGCTGGTTGACCGCCCGCTGATCCAGTACGCGATCGACGAGGCCCGCGCCGCCGGGATCACCGAATTCATCTTTGTCACCTCGCGCGGCAAGGGCGCGCTGGAGGATTACTTCGACCGCGCGCCCGAACTGGAAAGCTCGCTGAAGGCCAAGGGCAAGAAGGACCTGCTGGAGATCCTGAACGCGACCAACATGGACTCGGGCGCCCTGGCCTATGTGCGCCAGAACCAGGCGCTGGGTCTGGGCCATGCTGTCTGGTGCGCCCGCCACCTGATCGGCGACGAGCCCTTTGCCGTGCTCCTGCCCGATGACGTGATCGCCGCCGAGAAACCCTGTCTGGCCCAGATGGTCGAGGCTTATGCCGAGACCGGCGGCAACATGGTCGCCGCGATGGAAGTGCCGATGGAAAAGGCGTCCTCTTACGGCGTCCTCGATGTACCTGCCGGAATCAGCCCGGTGCTGCCGGTGCGCGGCATGGTGGAAAAGCCCGCTCCGGGCACGGCTCCGTCCAATCTGGCGGTGATCGGCCGCTATATCCTGTCGCCCGCGGTGCTGAAGAACCTCGACAACGCCACCACCGGCGCGGGCGGGGAAATCCAGTTGACGGACGCGATCGCCAAGCAGATCGAGCAGGAAAACAACGTCTATGGCTATCGCTTCCAGGGTCAGCGGTTCGACTGCGGCTCGAAGGCCGGGTTCCTGCAGGCGACCGTCGCCTTTGGTCTGGCGCGCGAGGACCTGCGCGACGAGCTGGAAGATTACATCTATGACATGATGGCGATGCGCCAGGCGGCGGAATAAGCTGCGCATTCGAGGCAAGAGAGAGAGGGGGCCTTCTGCCCCCTCTTCGCCTTTGGCGAATTCACCCCCGCGCGTATTTGGGGCAGAATGAAGCCGAAAGGGCAGGGGAGTCATGGGCGCGCTGGGCGATCTGTGGAACGCGTATCGCTGGCGCAGGCGGCGCCAACGCCTGATCGCGCGCGCCCTTCTGAAACGGCGCCAGTTGCGGCCGGTCGTGGACCGCACCCGCGACATAGGGCCCGGTGAGATCCTGCTCTTCATGACCCTGCGCAACGAGGCGCATCGGCTCCCGTATTTCCTGACCCATTACCGCGCCCTTGGCGTGCAGCGGTTCCTGGTGGTCGACAACGGCAGCGACGATGGCGGGCCACAGAAGCTGGCGGATCAGCCCGATGTCTCGCTCTGGCGGACCGGGGCCAGCTATCGGGCGGCGCGCTTTGGCATGGACTGGGTGCAGGCCCTGATGATGCGGCACGGGCACGGGCATTGGTGCCTCTGTGTCGATGCCGATGAACTGCTGGTCTATCCCGGCCACGACACCCGGCCGCTGTCCGCCCTGACCGACTGGCTGGAGTCGCAGGGCGAAGAGGCCCTTGGCGCCCTGATGCTGGACCTCTACCCCAAGGGACCGCTGGAGGCCGCGCAGCACCGGCCCGGGCAGGACCCGACCGAGGTTCTGGGTTGGTATGACCGCGCGAATTACACCATCGCCCGGAAAGAGGATCTGGGCGCGCTCTGGATTCAGGGCGGGCCGCGGTCGCGGATGTTTCTGGCAGACCGGCCCGAAAAGGGCCCGACCCTGACCAAGGTTCCGCTGGTGAAATGGCATTGGCGGCATGCCTGGCTCAATTCCACCCACAGCCTGTTGCCGCGCAGGCTGAACCGGATCTATGCCGAGGATGGCGGCGAAAAGCTCAGCGGGGTCTTGCTGCACACCAAATTCCTGCCCGGCATCGCCACCAAATCCGCCGAGGAACGCCAGCGCCGCCAGCATTTCGGCGCGCCGGGGGATTTCGACGCCTATTATCAGGCGCTCACCGCCTCGCCCGATCTGTGGACCCCGGCCTCGACGCCCTGGCGCGGCTGGCGCCAGCTCGAGGCCGAGGGCCTGATGTCGCGCGGGGGTTGGGGCTGATCGATCCCGGCGAAAGTTTTTGTTTGATCCTGATTGGCTTGCAGGTATTCCGAAAGAGACAGGTGGTCTCTATCGGGTGTTATTTTGGGAGTTCTTTCCTCCTATCGGTTGCGGTGGACGCGCAAGCGCTGGCTTTGGCGTGCCCGGCGCAAGGGGCGCGCCCTGATCCCGATGGCCGATCGCACCGACCGGATCGGCAAGGGCGCCGTGCTTCTCTTTGCGACGCTGCGCAACGAACGGGTGCGGCTGCCCTATTTTCTCAGGTATTACCGCGGGTTGGGCGTCGGGCATTTCCTGTTTGTCGATAACGGTTCGGACGATGGTTCGGCGGATTATCTGGCGGCGCAGCCGGACACTTCGGTCTTTGTCGCCCGGACCAGCTACAAGGCTGCGCGCTTTGGCATGGACTGGATGAATGCGCTGCTGGGCCGGCATGCGCATGGTCATTGGGCGCTGGTGGTCGATGTCGACGAATTCTTCGTCTATCCCTTTTGCGACACCCGCCCGCTGCCCGCGCTGACCGACTGGCTGGACGGCGCCGGGCTGCGCAGTTTCGGCACGCTGCTGCTGGACATGTATCCAAAGGGGCCGGTGATGGACCAGCCCTGCATCGAGGGGCAGAATCCCTTCGAGATCGCCGCCTGGTTCGACAGCGCCAATTACACGATTTCGCGCAATGCGCAGAACCGCAACCTGTGGATCCAGGGCGGGCCACGCGCGCGGGCCTTTTTCGCTGACCAGCCCCAGGCCGCGCCCGCGCTGAACAAGATCCCGCTGGTGAAATGGGACCGCGGCTTTGCCTATGTCAGTTCCACCCACATGCTGCTGCCCCGCGGGCTCAATCTGACCTATGACACGCTGGGCGGCGAAAAGGCTTCGGGCTGTCTCTTGCACGCGAAATTCCTCGCCACCCTTGGCGACAAGGCGCGCGAGGAACAGGAACGCGGCGAGCATTACGCGGGCGGGCGCGAGTATCACGCCTATGCCGCCGGGATGGAGGATCGCACCGACCTGTGGACCAAATGGTCCGAGCGTTTCATCAACTGGCGCCAGCTGGAAATCATGGGGCTGATGTCGAAAGGCAACTGGGCATGAGCGCGCGGCTGGGCTTTGTCATGCTGGTGCATACGGCGCTGGACCGGGCGGCGCAGGTGGCGCGCTATCTGGCGCAGGCGGGCTCGCCGGTGGTGATCCATGTCGATGCGCGGGTGGGGGCGGGCGCGCGGCAGGGGCTGGCCGACGCGCTGGCCGACCTGCCCGACGTGCGGTTCTGCACGCGCCACCGCTGCGAATGGGGCACCTGGTCGCTGGTCGCCGCGATGCAATCCGCCTCGGCCCGGCTGCTGGCGGATTTCCCCGCCGTGGAGCGTGTCTATGCGCTGTCGGGCTCGTGCCTGCCCTTGCGCCCGGTGGCCGAACTCGCCGCCTGGCTAGATCGCCACCCCGACACCGATTTCATCGAATCGGTCAACGTCGAGGATGTGAACTGGACGAAGGGCGGGCTCAGCGAGGAACGCTTCACCCTGCATTTCCCGCTGTCCTTCAAGCGGAACAAATGGCTCTTTGACCGGCTGGTCGACCTGCAACGCCTGCTGAAGGTGCAGCGCGACCGGCCCGACCAGATCGTGCCCCATATCGGTTCGCAATGGTGGTGCCTGACCCGGCGCACGCTGGATCTGATCCTGACCGACCCGATGCGCCCGGTCTATGACCGCTATTTCCGCCGCGTCTGGATCCCGGACGAAAGCTATTTCCAGTCGCTGGTGCGGCTCCATGCGCGGCGCATCGAAAGCCGCTCGCTGACGCTGGGCAAGTTCGACCATCAGGGCCGACCGCATCTGTTCTATGACGACCATCTGCAATTGCTGCGCCGTTCGGACTGTTTCATGGCGCGCAAGATCTGGCCCGGGGCCGGGCGGCTTTACGAACATTTCCTCACCCCGCGCGACGCCACCAGCCAGGCCGAACCGCAGCCCAGCCGCATCGACCGCCATTTCGCCCGCGCCACCGCCCAGCGCGTGCGCGGGCGCGCCGGGCTTTACATGGCCAGCCGGTTTCCCGGCAAGGACCGCGAGAACGGCAAGACGGCCGAGCCCTATTCCGTGTTCCAGGGCTTTGCCGAGGTGTTCCAGGATTTCGAAGGCTGGCTTTCCGCCGTGGCGCAATGCCGGGTGCACGGGCATCTCTTTGCCCCGCACAAGGCTGAATTCGCCGGGCGCGAAAAGGTCTTTGCCGGCGGGCTTTCCGATCATGCCACCCTGCGCGACTACAACCCGCGCGCCTTTCTGACCAATCTCCTCTGGGCCACGCGCGGCGAAAGGCAGTGTTTCCAGTTCGGCCCCGCCGATACCCAGGGCCGCAACCACGATCTGTTGTGGTTCATGGCCACCGATTCCAACGCGCAGATATCGGTGATCTCGGGCGCCTGGGCGGTGCCGCTCTATCGCTCGGGCGGCGATTTCGCCCGCCTTCGGCGCGAGGCCGCGCGGCTGCAACGGATCGAGACCCAGATGCTCGACATCCTGCATTCGCCCTGGGTGCGCGCGCGCATCCGCATCTGGACCATGGCCGAGTTTCTGGAAAACCCCGCCGAGCCCCTGCAAACCCTGTTCGACGAGATCGCGCCCCATGCGCAGGCCCGTCTGCTGCGCCTGCCGGAACGCGTCGATCTGACCGGATTCGGCAGCTTCCTGCAGGAATTGCGCAATCAGGGCACGCAGCCGGTGCTGATGGGCGATTTCCCGCAGGGGCCGGTCAGCCCCGACCCCTCGCACCGGATGAAGTAAGCCATGTCCTTTGCCGCGTTTGTGATCCTCGCCGAGATGAGGACCGGATCGAACCTGCTGGAATCGAACCTCAACGCCTTTGCCGGGATTTCCTGCGAGGGAGAGCTGTTCAACCCCGATTTCATCAGCGACGCCGAGACGCTGGAACATCACGGCATCACCGCCGCCCAGCGCGACCGGGACCCTCTGGCGCTGCTGGCGGCCTCGCGCGCGGCGGCAACGGGGCTGCACGGCTTTCGCCTCTTTCACGACCATGACCGCCGCATCTGGGACAACGTGCTGGCCGACCCCGCCTGCGCCAAGGTGGTGCTGACCCGCAACCCGCTGGAGTCCTTTGTCTCGCTGAAAATCGCCGAGGCGACGAACCAATGGAAGATGGGCGATGTGCGCGGGCGCGGGCAGGCGCAGGTGGTGCTGGACCCCGAAGACTTCGAAGCCTACCTGTCCACCATGCAGGGCGTGCAGCTGGACATCCAGCGCCGCCTTCAGGTCAGCGGGCAAAGCGCCTTCTACATCGGCTATGACGACGCGAACGACCTCGACGTGCTGCATGGGCTGGTGCGCTGGCTGGGGGTGGGGTCGCGCATTGCCGACGTGCCGCGCTATCTGAAAAAGCAGAATCCCGAACCGATGGAGCAGAAACTGGCCAATCCCGGGGTTCTGACCCAGGTTCTGGCCCGGCTGGACCGGTTCGACACCACCCGCACGCCGAATTTCGAAACGCGGCGCGGCCCTTTCCTGCCCGCGATCCATGCCGGCGCCTCAACGCCGCTGGTGTTCCTGCCGGTGCGCGGCGCGCCCGAAGGCGCGGTGATCGACTGGCTGGCGCGGCTTGACGGGGTGGCGCATGGGGCCTTGGCGCGCGGCTTCGATCAGGGGCGGCTCGATGCCTGGCGGCGGGGGCATCCGGGGTTTCGCAGCTTTGCCGTGATCCGCCATCCGCTGCTGCGCGCGCATGACGCCTTCGTGCGCAAGGTCCTGACCGGCGAGTTCAGGGAGGTGCGCGAACACATGGCGCGCCTTTTCGGCGTCGTGCTGGAGGGGCCGGTCACGCTGCCGCCCGACGACCATCGCACCGCCTTCAAGGCCTTTCTGCGCTTTGCCGCCGCCAGCGTGCAGCAGCAGACCCGCATGCAGCCCTGGCCCATGTGGGCCACCCAGATCGCCAATCTGGAAGGCTATGCGCAGGTCATCCTGCCCGACATGATCCTGCGCGAAGACAGTCTTGGCGCCGATCTGGACCGGCTCGCCCGCCAGATGGGGCACGCAGCACCCCCGGCCTACCGGCCCGATCCCGCGCCGGGCCTGCCGCTGGCTGCGGTGCTGGATGACGAGATCATCGCCCTCTCCCGCGCCGCCTATCAGCGCGACCATCACCACTTCGGTTTCGCCGATTTGCCATAGGGTGCGATCCGCCCGGGCCGGGGACCTCGGCAAGCGCGCGACCTGTCGACGGCTGGCGCAGGGGCTTCAGCCCAACCCGGCCCCGAAACCCGCAAAAGGGAAAAGGGGGCCCCAGTTGCCCGGAACCCCCTCCTCTTCCCACGTGCCCTTCGCACCACACGTGAAGCCGGATATGTCCCGGGCCATCCTGGCCCCTTGACCACAGCCTGCCATCCGCGCGGCGCTCTGGCAAATCCCGAATACCGGGCATTTGTCTCAAATGCGGATCAGCCGTAAACGGCTTCCTTGCCGAAATGCTTGCACAGCATGTAATAGACCACCGCGCGATACTTGTTGCGCTCGGATTTGCCATAGGTGGCGATAACCGCCTGAATGGCCTCGTCCAGCGCCGGACCGTCGGCCAGACCCAGTTTCTTGACCAGGTATTTCTGTTTCACCGTCTCCAGCTCGCTGGGCTGGCTGGGCGACAC
>CALEZJ010000249.1 GCA_937927885.1 uncultured Paracoccaceae bacterium
AGCGGGTGATCCAGCGTTACCTGCAGGATCCGCTGGCGCAGCGGCTTCTGGCGGGCGACATCCTCGACGGGGCGACTGTGCCGGTGACCGCCGGACCCGAGGGGCTGGTCATCGCGGGCGTCGTGGCCAGCGAAGAGGACGCGCCGCGCCTGAAGGTGGTGCACTGAAATGGGGGGGCGTCGGGAAACCGGCGCCCCTCTTTCATCCTGCCGCCGCCGGTCCGGGGTGCGGTGTCAACCGTCGAGGGGGTCGGTCCAGACCTGAAAGCCGGTCAGCGTATTGGCGCCGAAGGTCTGCGTCAGCGGCACATCGGCGGCGTCGCGGCCCTGGGCGATCAGGATCCGGCCAATGCGCGGCGTGTTGTTGCGCGGGTCGAAGACATGCCACTGGTTGCCCAGAAACACCTCCATCCAGGCGGCAAAATCGCCCGGTCCATAGGGCGGCGGCTGGCCTATGTCGCTGATATAGCCGGTGCAGTAGCGGGCCGGGATGTTCATGCAGCGGCACAGCGCGATGGCAAGGTGGGTGTAGTCGCGGCAGACTCCGCGCGCCTCGGCGAGGGTTTCGCTGGCCGTGCGGGTCGAACGCGCGTGCTCGTATCCGAACACCACATGCCGGTGCGCGAAATCGCAGATCGCCTGCACCCGCGCCCAGCCGGGCGGAGTTCCTGAAAACATGGCCCAGGCGCGGTCTGACAGCATGTCGGTATCGCAATACCGGCTGCCCAGCAGGTAGACGAGGGTCTCGGCCGGCAGATCCTCGACCGCATGCTGTGCGGCCTCGGGGTGTGCGGGGTCGGGCAAGCCCGTATCGTGCACGATGCCGGTGGTCGACAGCGTCATCGCCCCGGCCGGTGCCACCAGCCGCGCGCACCAGTTGCCGAACTGATCGCGGTAGCTGCGCAACGGAACCGGCGGGTCGGTAAGAAGATGGTCAGGCTGTTCGAGATCGCCGAACCGCGAATAATGCACGTTCAGCAACGCGATGATCGGCGTGGGTTGCGCGAAGGCGTAGCTGAGCCGACAGCCGATCCTGATCCGCATGGGGGGTCTCCTGTGCCAAAGCAAAACGGGGGCCCCGTTCGGAGCCCCCGTTTCAAAACCGGATGTCGGACCTGAAATCAGGCCAGAGCGAGGTTGCTCGCCGATTCGCGGCCGTTGCGGTCGCTTTCCAGATCGAACGTGACGGCCTGACCGTCATTGAGCTGGCGGATGCCGGCGCGTTCCAGGGCCGAAATATGGACGAACACGTCCTTCGAGCCATGCGCCGGAGCGATGAAACCGAAACCTTTGGTGGCGTTGAACCATTTCACGGTGCCGTTGGCCATCGTGATGTCTCCTTCTTGTATGCTGCCCACGACATGCGGCAGCCCGGCTCAGTCTTGAGGGTCGCGACTGAAACCGTAAGGGGACAGAAGGTCGACAGAAGATCGTTTGCCTCTTGCATATGCGCCCTGTCGGGCGGCAATGCAACCCCTGTCGGGAAATAAGTCGCCCTTGCGTCAGCCGCGCATGGCCTGGTCGAGATCATCAAATAGATCGTGCACCGATTCAATGCCTACCGACAGCCTGAGCAGGTCCGGCGGGCAGGGGGAACCCGCGCCCTCGATCGAGGCGCGGTGTTCGATCAGGCTTTCCACGCCGCCGAGCGAGGTCGCCCGCACCCAGAGCCCCACCCGCGCCGCGGTCGCCACCGCCGCGGGCGGACCGCCGCGCAGCCGCACCGACAGCATGTAGCCAAAGCCGTTTTCCATTTGCCGCGCCGCCACGTCATGCCCGGGGTGCTGCGGCAGGCCGGGATAGAGGACCTGCGCCACCTCGGGATGCGCTGAAAGCCTGTGCGCCAGCGCCATGGCCGAGGCCGCCTGCCGTTCCTGCCGCACGAAGAGCGTGCGCATGCCGCGCATCAGGAGGAAGGATTCGAACGGGCCGATGATGGCGCCCGAACCGGCGCGGATGACCTTGATGCGTTCCCAGATCGCACTGTCCTCGCGCGCGCAGAGCGCCCCGCCCAGCACGTCGGAATGGCCGTTCAGCACCTTGGTCGCCGAATGCATGACGATATCCGCCCCCAGCGCCAGCGGGCGGGTATGGACGGGCGAGGCGCAGGTGGAATCGATCGCCAGCAGCGCCCCCGCCCGATGGGCGATGTCGGCCGCCGCCGCGATGTCGGTGATGGTCCAGAGCGGGTTCGACGGGGTTTCGACCCAGACGAGGCGCGTGCGTCCGGGCTGCACGGCGGCGGCAAGGGCGTCGAGGTCGTCGGTCTCGACAAAGTCGACCGTCAGCCCCCAATGCGCCGCCTCGGTCATCAGCCATTTGCGCAAGGCCCAGTACATCACCCGCGAGGCGACGACATGATCGCCCGGCGCCAGCGCCATGAAGACCGAGGTCGCCGCCGCCATGCCCGAGGCGAACAAGAGCGCCCCGGCCCCGGCCCCTTCGAGGCTGGCCAGCAGGGCTTCGGCCTGTTGGGTGGTGGCATTGTGCGGGCGGGCATAGACATAGCCCGAGGAATAGCCGTTGTCCGCGTCGCGCTGGTAGGTGGTCGCCACATGGATCGGCGGCACGACCGCACGGGTGGCGGGGTCGATATGGCCCAGCGCCTGCGCGGCGAGGGTCTGGGGGCTCCAGCGGCGATCCTGGGTCATGCCTGTCCTGTGGCGTTGCGGGGTGACAGAGGCTTAGCGCGACGTCCGGCGGGCGTCCATCGCCCTTTCGACCTGAGCGCGGCTGCACAGGGCTGTGCGCGGGCGCCTCTTTGCGCCGGGCGGCTGCATGTGCATATCCTTGGCATGCAACGCGGAGAAACAACGATGCGCCTTCCGACCTATTTCATCTCGCACGGGGGTGGCCCCTGGCCCTGGCTGCCGCAGATGCGCCGCGGCTTTGTCAATCTGGAAGCCTCGCTGAAGGCGATGGTGGCCGAATTGCCCGAAAGGCCGAAAGCGGTGCTGTCGATCTCGGGCCATTGGGAGGACGACAGTTTCGCCGTGATGGGCGCGGCCCGCCCGCCGATGGTCTATGATTACTACGGTTTCCCGCGCGAGACCTATTCCATCGTCTACCCGGCCCCCGGAGCGCCCGACCTGGCGGCGCGCACGCGCGATCTGTTGCAGGCGGCGGGGCTGCCGACGCGCATCGATCCGGCGCAGGGCTTTGACCATGGCACCTTCGCGCCGCTCTACATCATGTATCCCGAGGCCGATGTCCCGGTCTATCAGGTGTCCTTGCGCAAGGGCTATTCCCCGGCCGAGCATTTCGCGATGGGCCGCGCGCTGGCGCCCCTGCGCGACGAGGGGGTGCTGATCCTGGGATCGGGGCTGAGCTATCACAACCTGCGCCTGTTCGGGCCGCAGGCAAAGGTGCCCTCGGAGGCCTTTGACGCCTGGCTGGGCAAGGTTCTGGACGACGGCCCCGAGGCGCGCACGGCGGCGCTGCTGGACTGGGAAAGCGCGCCCTATGCCCGGGTCTGCCACGCCGAGGAGGACCATCTGGTGCCGCTGTTCGCGGCGCTGGGCGCGGCCGAGGGCGAGCGGGCCGAACGGGTCTATCACGATGTCGGGCTGATGGGCGGGG
>CALEZJ010000250.1 GCA_937927885.1 uncultured Paracoccaceae bacterium
CCCAGGCGCTGCGCCCGTGGCCGCCGTATTCGACCGGCAGCGTCATCCCGATGTAACCGGCCTCGGCGGCCACCCGCGAGAACTCGCGGCTGAAGGTTGTCCAGCTTTGCCGACCCTGCCGGATCAGCCCGCGGTCGATCTGCGTTCTGACAAATGCGCGCACTTCGTCACGTAGGGCACGAGCTGGATCATGAGAGGCCGTGGTGGCGGCGAGATCGGGGAAAAGACGGAACAGGGACATGAGTCCTCGTGGCTCGATGCTTGATGGATCAGCTTTACGCGAGGGCGAAGGGTCGAGCAAGAAAAATTCTACATCAAGAAAGATGTTCGCCAAAGAAAATATTAGCTGCCCGATTCCGCGCCTTGCTTTCTCGATAGAAAATGGTGTTACACTGCGAGGCAAGGCATTTCTTTAGCGTTTGGAACAAAGATGGATACCTCCGACGACCACGAAACCGGCACCCTGGCAGCGGGCCGAAAACGCCGCTCAAGCGCGGCAATGGCTGATGCAATGTCTTCCGGCAAACTGGTCGGTGCGGTCGATTCCGCGATCAAGATCCTGCGCTACCTGTCCTCGACGCGCGAACCGCAGCGCGTGTCACACATCGCCAAGGACACGGACCTGAATACCTCCACCACATTCAACATCCTGCGCACGCTGATGCTGCATGACTTCGTCCAGTTCGAGCCCCTGTCAAAGACCTATACCCTCAGCCTGGGCATTCTGGAGATCGCGCAAGGGGCCATGGCGATTGGGGGGGACATCGGCACGGTGCGCCCGGCGATGGAGCGCATCGCCCAGGAACATGGTGTCACAGTGACCTTGTGGCAACCGATGGGCCGCGATCGCAAGATCCTGATCATGACCGCCCAACCGCGCAACGCCATGCGGATCCAGATGGCGGTGGGCCAGCGCCTGCCGCTGCTGATCGGTTCGACCGGGCGGATCTTTGCGGCGTTCTCGTCGATGGAAACCTCTGAAATCCGGCAGCAGTTCAAGGCCATCCGCTGGAACGGGCCGATTTCCTTCGACGAATTCATGGCGCAGGTCGCGGATGCCCGCGAAAAAGGCTGGGCGATGGATGCGGGCAATTTCGCTCAAGGTACCGTACTGGTGTCGACACCCGTCCTGAACGACGAGGGCAAGGCCGTGCTGGCTGTGACCGCGAACATGTTTGCGGGTCAGTATGATCCCGCGAAGGCCGACGGGATCATTCGTGACCTCAAGCTGTTCTCGCAGCAGGCCGCCCGCACGCTGGCGCACTAGCCGTCAGCGGGCGGACGGCGCTTGCCAGTTGCGCGAGCCCGCGATCGCCTCGGGCGACAGGATCCGGCTGATCGACTGCGCTTCCTCGTCCGTCAGGGCGATGGTCACCGCGCCCACGTTTTCTTCCAGATACTTGATCCGTTTGGTTCCCGGAATCGGTACGATGTCATCGCCCTGCGCAAACAGCCAGGCCAGCGCAACCTGCCCCAGGGTACAGGATTTCGTCGCGGCGATGGCCTTGACCTGATCCAGCAGTGCAAGGTTGCGGTCAATGTTCTCGCCCTGAAAACGCGGTGCGTTCTGGCGCAGATCATCAGCCGACAAGGACGCGGCCGACGTAATGGCGCCGGTCAGGAATCCACGCCCCAGCGGGCTATAGGGCACAAAGGCGATGCCAAGGTCCCGGCAGGTTGGCAGGATCTCAGCTTCGACATCGCGGTGAAACAGCGAATATTCCGACTGCAACGCCGCAACCGGATGCACTGTCGAAGCGCGGCGCAGGATCTCTGGCGAGACCTCGGACAGGCCGATGGCGCGAATCTTGCCTTCACGCACCAGATCAGCCAGGTCACCCATCGTGTCTTCGATGGGGCGGCGGGCATCCATTCGGTGGACGTAGTAGAGGTCCAGATACTCGGTTCCCAACCGCTTGAGCGACGCGTCCAGCGCCTTTCGCATGTAGTCACGCGAATTATCAAGATCGCGGTCGTATAGGCTGCCCGAGGCGCCGTTCGGGTCACGAATAATACCGAACTTCGAGGCGATCACCAGCCTGTCACGCCGCCCTTTGGCCAATCGGCCGAGCAGCTGTTCGTTGTGCCCGCGGCCATACATGTCCGACGTGTCAAAAAGGGTGACGCCCAGTTCCAGCGCCCGTTCCAGCGTGCGCAGGGATTCGGCATCGTCCTGCGGACCGTAGAATTCGGACATGCCCATACAGCCAAGGCCCAGAGCCCCGCAGGAAATGCCGGATGCACCAAGAATGACCTGTCTCATGCGTTCCTCACAATCGTTCGATGATGGTCGCCGTGCCCAGCCCACCGGCACAGCACATGCTTTGCAAGCCATAGCGCCCGCCGCGCCGTTCCAGTTCGTTCAGAAGCGTTGTCAGCAGGCGCGCGCCGCTGCCGCCAAGCGGGTGCCCCAGTGCGATGGCGCCACCATTGACATTCAAGCGCGCCGGATCGGCGCCGGTTTCGGCCAGCCACATCAGGGGAACCGGGGCAAAGGCCTCGTTCACCTCGAAGAGGTCAATGGCATCGAGGGTCAGCCCGGCGCGCGCGAGCGCGGTTTTCGTGGCGGCAACCGGACCGGTCAGCATCAGTTCCGGGTCCGAACCTACGGTGATCGCCTGCACGATGCGTGCGCGCGGGCGCAGGCCCAGGCGCACTGCGGTGGCTTCCTCCATCACCAGAAGCGCTGCGGCGCCGTCAGAAATCTGCGATGCGTTGCCGGCGGTTACCCGCCCGTCTGCGCGAAAGCTGGGCTTCAGCGTCCCCAGTTTCTCACGCGTGGTGTCGCGGCGGATCGTCTGGTCGGCGCTCAGGGTGGCGGCGGGGCTTCCCGGTTCGCCCCAGACCTCCGTATCCACCGGCACGATCTGGCCGTCGAAATGGCCGGCATCGGCAGCGGCAGCGGCCCTCTGGTGGCTTGCAAAGGCATAATCGTCCAGCGCCTCGCGCGTGAGGCCCCAGCGGTCGCAGATACGCTCCGCGCCTTCGCCCTGCGAGGTCAACTCAAAACGATCCAGCCATTTGTGGCCAAAGGGCTCGCCATGCAGGTCGCGGTTCGACCCCATAGGGACACGGCTCATCGCCTCGGCGCCACCTGCGATGACGATGTCGGCCTGCCCCGCGGAGATCATGCCCTGCGCCACATGCAGCGCGACTTCGGACGAGCCGCATTTGCGGTCGATGGTCAGCCCGGGCACGCTGTCCGGCCAACCTGCCGACAACAGCGCCGTGCGGGCGATGTTCGCGCTTTGCTCGCCGATCTGGGTGACGCAGCCAAAGACCACATCGCCCACCTGCGCCGGATCCAACCCGTTGCGCGCGACCAGTGCTTGCAACACCACCGCGCCCAGATGATCGGCCCGCACCGGCGCCAGCGCGCCGCGAAACCGGCCGACCGGTGTGCGCACGGCGTCGACAATGACCGCCCGTCGCATCACCATGGCCGAAGTCCCGAACCGGCGACCTTCTGCCCGTTCTCGTATCGGTAAACCCCGTGCCCGACCTTGCGGCCATAACGTCCGGCTTGCACCATCTTGGTGATCAGCGGGCAGGGGCGAAACTTTTCGCCCAAGGTCTGG
>CALEZJ010000251.1 GCA_937927885.1 uncultured Paracoccaceae bacterium
TTTGGCCGTCTGGACCGGTTCGAGATCGACAGCGTCGAGTTCCAGTGCCGCAACATCGCCAGCGCGGTCAGCCTCTCGACGCAGGGGCAGGTCAACAGTATCCGCAACTGCACCTTCAACCGACCGATGAACAAGGCAATCACCTCGATCTCGCGAGGTTGCCAGGGGATGCTGATCGATCAGTGCCTGTTCCTGTCGTCTGAAAGCGAGTTGCTGGCGCAGAACCGGGTTTCGGTCGCGTTCAATGTCAATGCGAACGACATCAAGCTGCGCGACAACGTGTTCCAGCACTTCGGCCATGGCGGGGTGATTGCCGGGACCTATCACCTGATCCACGGCAACCACATCTATCAGGGCGACACGGCGTCGAATGCGGTGCGCAAGGCGGGCTTTGTGCTGACCGGGCTCAACCCCGTCAGTACGATCACCGGGAACTACATCGACAATTGCTCGATCGAGGTGACCAACGAATATGACGCGACCCCGAACTGGAGCGGCGAATACAGTTTTGGCGGGTTGACCATCGTCGGCAACGTGTTCCTTGTCTCGAATGTCATCCCCAGCTTTCGGTTCATCGTGCTGAAACCCTATGGCAGCGGGCATCACATCGTCGGGCTGGTGGTCAGCGGCAACACCTTCCGATCGGCCAACGCGACCCCGGCGCGGGTCGAGGCGGTGGATACCTCCTTTGGCACGCTGGACTTTCTGCGCACCCGGAACCTGATCTGGCAGGACAACAGCTATTTCGGCTTCACCACCCATACCGAAAGCCCGCTGGTCCTGCGCCACGACCAGACCAGCGCCGCCACCAACTGGACGGTGTCGACGGGCGGCAAGCTGCCCTTTGGCGGCTTTGCCCGCACCGTCAGCGCGCTGGTCATGGAAGGTCAGGCCAACGGTCCGGCGGACGAGGTGCGAACGGCGATGCCCTACACGATGGTTCAGCAGGGCACCGGTTTCAATCAGGTGCGGGTCGTCTGGCCCTCGGCGACGCGGGGGCGGGCGGTGCTGACGATCAGGGTCGACAACCCGCTCTGATCCGGGCGGGCGTCAGGCAGTCAAGGGGCGGCACCGGGTGCCGCCCCTTTTCGTTTGCGTTAACGTGATTCGCACCCCGAGGCGAATCAGCGAGGGCTGGCCGGTCCTGTGACAGGCTCGGTCATCCGGGCTTTCCACGCTTGACTTGACGCAGGGTCCGACTGTCCGCGCCAGGGCGAATTTCCGCCCTTTGCGACGTGACAGGCATTGGTCTGTAATTCATGGCGGAATTGTGAACTGACGGTTCTTGATTTACAAAATGACCGCATATTTGGTGAATAAATTTACAAAAAACCTGTTATCGCAAAAAGAGTTACACAAAAATTGACGGATGAGGTACACTGCGCCAACGAGGAGGAGGGCGAGGGGTGTCTGCGCCGGTCAGCGCGGCATGGCTCGCCACAAGGCAGGAGGATTGCCCATGTCGGATCAGGCAGTAGCCGGAACCTATCCCGCGTCCGCGGATTTTGTCGCGAATGCCCATGTCGATGCCGCAGGCTACCAGGCGCTTTATGCCGCCTCGGTCGCCGATCCGGTCGCCTTCTGGGCTCAGCACGGAAAGCGAATCGACTGGATCCGCCCCTTCTCCAAGGTCAAGAACAGCGACTTCACGATGGGTCAGGTCTCGATCAAGTGGTTCGAGGACGGCACGCTGAACGTCAGCGCCAATTGCATCGACCGCCACATCGCCAGCCGGGGCAACCAGACCGCGATCATCTGGGAACCCGATGATCCGAATACCACCGCCGCGCGCCACATCACCTATCTTGAGCTGCTCGAGCAGACCAGCCGCATGGCCAATGTGCTGAAAGCACATGGCATCGGCAAGGGTGACCGCGTCGTCCTCTATCTGCCGATGATCCCCGAGGCCGCCTATGCCATGCTGGCCTGCGCTCGCATCGGCGCCATCCATTCGGTGGTTTTCGCGGGCTTCAGCCCTGACGCGCTGGCCAACCGCATCAACGACAGCGAGGCGAAGGCCGTCATCACCGCCGATTTCGCCCCGCGCGGCGGCAAGAAGACCCCGCTTAAGTCGAACACCGACAAGGCGCTGTTCGACTGCTCGGACCGGGTGAAGTGCTTTGTCGTCAAGCACACCGGCGATCAGACCACCTGGATCGCCGACCGCGACATCGACCTGAACGCGGCGATGGCCGAGGCGAGCCCCTATTGCCCCTATGCCGAGACTGTCTCTTATACACATCTGACGCTGCCGACGAAGAG
>CALEZJ010000252.1 GCA_937927885.1 uncultured Paracoccaceae bacterium
CATCATGGTGCGCCAGTGCCAGTCGAACACCTGCCCGGTGGGCGTCTGCACCCAGAACCCCGAACTGCGCGCCAAATTCACCGGCACGGCGGACAAGGTGGTCAACCTCATCACCTTCTATGCGCAGGAGGTGCGCGAGATCCTCGCCACGCTCGGCGTGCGCTCGATCGATGAAATCATCGGCCGCGCGGACCTGCTGACCCAGGTCAGCCGGGGCTCGGCGCATCTCGACGCCCTCGACCTGAACCCGCTCCTGATCTCGGTCGATGGCGCGCGCGCGATCCGCTATGACCGCGACAAGCCGCGCAACGCCGTGCCCGACACGCTGGACAGCGAGATCATCCGCGACGCCGCGCGCTTCTTTGAAGAGGGCGAAAAGATGCAACTGTCCTACGCCGTGCGCAACACGCACCGCACCGTGGGCACGCGCGCCTCCAGCCACATCGTGAAGAAGTTCGGCATGCGCAATTCGCTGCAACCCGATCACCTGACGGTCAAGCTGACCGGCAGCGCGGGCCAGTCGCTGGGCGCCTTCGCCGTGCGGGGGCTGAAGCTCGAGGTGATGGGCGATGCGAACGACTATGTCGGCAAGGGCCTTTCGGGCGGGCTGATCGTGGTGCGCCCGCGCATGTCCTCGCCGCTGAAGGCCGCCGACAACACGATCATCGGCAACACCGTGCTTTACGGCGCGACCGACGGGTATCTCTTTGCCTCGGGCCGCGCGGGCGAACGGTTCGCGGTGCGCAACTCGGGCGCCAAGGTGGTGATCGAGGGCTGCGGGTCGAACGGCTGCGAATACATGACCGGCGGCGTGGCGGTGATCCTTGGGTCGATCGGGGCCAACTTTGGCGCCGGGATGACCGGGGGCATGGCCTATGTCTATGACCCCGAGGGCAAGGCCGAGGCACTGATGAACCTCGAAACCCTGGTCACCTGCAAGGTGACGGTGGCGCATTGGGAGGATCAGCTGAAATCGCTGATCGAACAGCATGTGGCCGAGACCGACAGCCAGCGCGGGGCCGAGATCCTGCGGCGCTGGGATGTGGAAAAGGCGCATTTCGTGCAGATCTGCCCGAAGGAAATGCTGTCCCGCCTGCCGCATCCGCTGGTGCACGAGGTCAGGGCGATGCCCGCCGAGTGATGCCCGCCGGGTAACCCGTGGCGGTGGGGTGAAACCCCACCCTACGGGTGACCGCAGCGACGCGTCGCGCCCGGGTAGGGTGGGGTTTCACCCCACCGCCCCGCCAGCGAAACGGGGCCGCCCGCGCGGCCCCTTTGTCACACCCGCGCCAGCCCGACGACATGGTTCCTGCCGTAGACCTTGGCGCATTTCGGGCAGGTCGTGTAATAGAACCAGACCTCGGCGCCCGGCTTGCCTGCCGCGGC
The DNA here is from genome assembly GCA_937927885.1 of uncultured Paracoccaceae bacterium. Classification (GTDB taxonomy): domain Bacteria; phylum Pseudomonadota; class Alphaproteobacteria; order Rhodobacterales; family Rhodobacteraceae; genus Pararhodobacter. The sequence continues at coordinate 1,387 of CALEZJ010000252.1, forward strand.
GGCCTCGGCCTGCATCTGGCGCGCCCAGTCGCCTGCGTGGTGGAAGGGACCCTCGAAGACCCGGGTGATGAAATCGCCCGACAGGCTGACCATCTCCTCGCCCGGTACATCGCGCGTGACGGCAAAGTAATGCTCGCCCTTCCAGGCCGAGGAATCGCGCGAGAGCACGATGAAATCCGTCGGGTCAAAGGCACCCGCCGCGCGCATCGCGCCGTCGACGCGGGCAAAGACGGCACCCATGTTCAGCGGGACATGCAGCGCCTCACGCACCTCGGCGCGAACGAACCGCTTGTCGCGGAAATGAAGCGTGACTCCGTCCCAGTCCTCAGGGTGAAACCGGGGGCAGCAGCCGGTGGGATTGTCGTCGACGCGCAGCGGGGGCACGCGGTTGGTGTCCATGAAAGCCTCCTTCCGGATCCTTTCAGCCTGCCACATCCGGCGGCCGCGCGCCTTGATTCCGCGCAAGAAACCGGGGCAAGACCAGGCCCCGGCGCCGCTTGCCACCAGACGCTGGCGATGGTGGGGCAAATCTTGCCAAATCCTTAATGTGGCTGGCAAGTCCTTGAGATCAAACGATCCTCGGAATGTCCCACGCGTGGGACATGAAAAGGGGCCGGTTTCCCGGCCCCTTTCTGGGTGGTCTCCTGACAGCTTATTCGCCGCCGCCGGGGATGCTGACCAGCGTGTTCCACTGGCCTCCGCTCACCTGGCTGATGAAGATGTCGTTGGCGCCCTGATGGTTGCCTTCCGAGTAGCTGATATGCGTGCCCAGAAGCGGGTCGTAGAAGTCGATCGAATAGACCCCCTGCAGGAAGCTCTCCACCGTCAGGTCAGGCCCGGCGGCTTCCAGCGCCATCACCAGCTGCTGCGCGGCGGTATAGCCCAGCATGGCAAAGCCGGTCGCGGGCTGGCCATAGCGTTCCTGATAGGCAGCCATGAAGGCGGCCGGAGCTTCCTCGGTGGCACGGGCATAGAGGTCCTGCCAGCCCGACGAAGCATAGAGCCCGTCCGTCACTCCGCCCGGCACCATCGCCACAGCCTCGAGGAAGCCCGCCGAGGTGGTCAGGAACAGCGCGTCCGTCCAGCCCAGTTGCTTGGCGGTGCCGACCACGGTGATCCCGGCGCGCACGCCCAGCGCCTGGGTGATGATCTGGCACCCGGCCGCGCGCAGACGCTGCACGGCGCCGACGAAATCCTGCTCGTCGGGCCGGTGGGTGGTTTCATCGACAAAGTTCAGCCCCAGCGCCGCCGCCGTCTCGCGCGAGGCGAGGATGATTTCCTCGCCAAAGTCGGTCGGCAGATACATCGAGCAGACATTGGTCGCGCCCGTGGTCTCGTGGAGATAGCGGATCCCCGCCGCGACCTGGTCGTAATAGCTGGAGAAGGCCGAGAAGTTCAGCCCCGGAGGATCGGGCAGGATGGCCCGGGCCGCGGTCAGCGGGCTGAAATTGGGCACGCCACGCTCTTCCATCAGCGGGTAATGCGCCAGGTTGTGCGGCGTGCCGAGGTTCAGGAGCATCGCGAACACATCGTCCGCCTCGATCAGCTTGTTATAGGCCTGCGTGGCGCGCGGCAGCTGATAGCCGTGATCCTCGACCACATAGCGGATCTGGCGTCCATGCACACCGCCATTGGCGTTGACCATGTCGAAATAGAGGTTCGCCCCGGCGACCGCGGGGGTCGAGACCGCCGCGAAGACGCCAGAGAGGTCATGCGCGCCGCCGATGACGATTTCCGTATCGGTCACGCCGCGCGTCTGCGCCTGCGCGCCGACGGCCAGCACCGTCGCTGCAGCCGCAGCCAGCAGAGTTTTCGTCCGTTTCATGCTTTCCTCCCGGTTGTGGGCCCTCCAGCCCTGTTCAATACATAGCATCAATCAACGCCTTGTGGCGCTTTTCCACCGTCGCCCGCTTCAGCTTCATCGTGGCGGTCAGCTCCTCGTCCTCGGCCGTCAGAAGCACGTCGATCAGGCGGAAATCCTTGATCTGCTCGACGCGGGCGAATTCCTTGTTGACCGCCTCGACCTCGCGGCGGATCAGGTCGACCACCGGCTGCGCGCGGCACAAGGACCGGAAGTCGCCAAAGGGCACCTTGTTGTCCTGGGCGAATTTCTCGACGTTTTCCTGATCGATCATGATGAGGCAGGTCAGGTATTTGCGCCGATCGCCGATCACCACGGCGTCGGAAATGAAGGGGCTGAACTTCAGCCGCGATTCGATTTCCGCCGGGGTGACGTTCTTGCCGCCCGCGGTGATGATGATGTCCTTCATCCGCCCGGTGATGGTGACAAAGCCCTGATTGTCGATGCGCCCCACATCGCCGGTGCGCATCCAGCCGTCATCGGTAAAGGCCTCGGCGGTCTTGTCCGGCTTGTTGAGATAGCCGGAAAAGACATTCAGGCCGCGCAACTGGATCTCGCCGTCGGGCGCGATGCGCAACTGGATGCCGGGAACCGGCTGGCCGATGCTGCCGGCCTTGTTCGCCCGGGGCAGGTTGATCGACCCCACGCCGGTGGTTTCCGACATGCCCCAGCCTTCGTAAAGCGGGACGCCGATGGCGTGATACCAGCGCAGAAGGTCGGGCGAGATGGGCGCGGCCCCCGTCAGGCCCTGTTTCAGCCGGTCCATGCCCAGAAGACGGCGCAGATTGGCCAGCACCAGCGCATCCCAGATCCGGTAGCGCAGCGCGACCAGCGCGGGAACCGGGCGCCCTTCGATGGTGTATTCGGCACGCGCGCGCCCCGCCTTGACCGCCTGCCCAAAGGCCCAGCGCCCGATCAGCGTTGCCTCCTGTGCCATGATGGTGACGCGGGAATAGACCTTTTCCCAGACACGCGGCACGGCGACAAACCCATGCGGCGAGACCTCGCGCAGGTTGTCGAACACGGTTTCCGGGCTTTCGGCAAAGTTGACGGTCGAGGACACGATCAGCGGCGTGTAGAGCGACACGATCCGCTCGAGGATATGGCACAGCGGCAGGAAGCACAGTTGTTCGGCGCGCTTTTCGAAGGGCAGGCCATAAAGGCTGGCCTCCATCCCGGCGAGGATGTTTTCCTGCGTCAGCATCACGCCCTTTGGCTGGCCCGTGGTGCCCGAGGTATAGATGAGCACCGCCAGATCCCCGGCCTTCGTCGCGTCGATCTCGGCGTTGAACAGGGCCTCGTCGTCATGACGACGGCCGAGGTCATAAAGGTCGCTCAGGAACAGGCATTTGGGGTGGGCGAAATCGTGCAGCCCCTCGGGGTCAAAGATGATGACCTTGACAAGCGAGGGCATCTGGTCGGCCACTTCGAGGAACTTGTCGAGCTGCTCCTCGTTTTCGACGAACAGGAACTTCGACCCCGAGTCGTTCACCAGATAGGCCAGTTGGCTGGCGGAATCAGTCGTGTAGACGCCCGACGACACCGCCCCCATGCATTGCGCCGCCATGTCGCAATACATCCATTCCTTGTTGTCCTCGGACAGGATGGAAATGACATCGCCGCGCTGCAGGCCCAGCGCGCGCAGGCCCAGGCCGATATGGCGGGCGTGGGTCAGATAATCGGTCCAACTGTAGGCCTGCCAGATGCCAAGATCCTTTTCGCGGTGCGCCGTCGCCGCGCCGTTTTCCTGACAGCGTGCGCGCAAGAGGGCGGGCACCGTGGTGTGGCCGTCGATATGCACCGGGCGCTGGCCTGCCACGGCATTGACGCGGATCCCCTTCAGCAGCTGTTGCGGCAGGCCGGTCATCTCCAGGTCTTCCTTTTCTTCCACCGCCGCTCGCCGCGCGCGCCCTCGTTGGCGTGACCCAGGTAAAAGCTCTGGATATCCTCGGAGGCCGCCAGCCTCTCGGCGCTGTCGGACATGACGATCCGGCCCAGTTCCATCACATAGCCCCGGTCGGCCAGATCCAGCGCCACGGCGGCGTTCTGTTCGACCACCATCATCGTGACGCCCTCATCGGCATTGAGGCGCCTGAGGATGGTGAAGATTTCCTGCGTCAGCAGGGGCGACAGCCCCAGGCTGGGTTCGTCCAGCAGCATGATCTTTGGCCGCAGCATCAGCCCCCGGCCGATGGCCAGCATCTGCTGCTGGCCGCCCGACAGCGTCCCCGCCTCTTGGCGGCGTCGCTCGGCCAGAATCGGGAAATAGGAAAACACCAGATCGCGGTCGCGGGCGATTTCGGCCTTGTCGCTGCGGGTATAGGCCCCCAGCGCCAGATTCTCCTCTACGGTCAGCAGCGGAAACACCTCGCGCCCCTCGGGGACCTGCACGATGCCGCGCTTGACGATCTGGTGCGGTTCACGGCCCTGGATCTCCTCGCCCTCGAACAGGACCTGGCCCTTTTCCGGGTCCATGATGCCGGAAATCGTTTTCAGGAGCGTCGTCTTGCCGGCCCCGTTGGCACCCAGAACGGTGACCACCTCGCCCTTGTTCACCTCCAAGGAGACGCCGCGGATGGCCATGATCGGGCCATAGAAGGTTTCAAGGTTGCGAACCTCCAGAAGCGCGCTCATACCCGCTCTCCCTTTGAGTTCGCCGTCTTGGAAATGGCCGAGGTGCCCAGGTAGGCCTCGATCACCGCCGGATGCGATTGCACCTCGGCGGGCGTGCCCTCGGCCAGTTTCGCGCCGTCCGCCAGCGCCAGGACCCGGTCGCAGACCTTGCCGACCAGCCCCATGTCGTGTTCGACCATCAGCACGGTGATGCCCATCTGGCGGCGGATGTCCTCGATCCACCAGCGCATGTCCTGGGTTTCCTCGACCGAAAGGCCGGACGCCGGTTCATCCAGCAGCAGCAGCCGGGGTTTTGTGGCCAGCGCGCGCGCCAGTTCCACCACCTTGCGCACGCCGTACGGCAAGCCCGCGATATACTTGTCGCGGTAGGCTTGCAGGTCCAGAAATTCGATCACCTCCTCGACCGCGTGGCGATGCGCGCGTTCCTCGGCGCGGGCGCGGCCGATGAAGAACATCTCTTCCAGCAGCATCGTCTTGCGGTGCCGGTGGCGCCCCACCAGCAGGTTTTGCAGCACGGTCGCGCGTTCGAACAATTCGATGTTCTGGAAGGTCCGCGCAATGCCCAGCGCCGGCACCTCATGCGGACGGCGGGCCAGCAGGTCCTGCCCGTCAAAGGTGATCGACCCGCGCACCGGACGATAGAAGCGGCTGATCATGTTGAACACGGTCGACTTGCCCGCGCCATTGGGGCCGACCAGCGCGAAGACCTCGCCCTCGTTCACGCTCATGGACAGATTGTTGACCGCGGTGACCCCGCCGAATTTCAGCGTCACATCCTTCAGCGCCAGCAGGCTCATCTCAGACGCTCCGTCTTCAGATAGGATTTCTGGCGCCGGAACATGTCGCGCCGGGCAAAGGGAAACAGCTCCAGCCAGACGCGGATCTTCAGCCAGCGACCGTAAAGGCCCATCGGTTCGAAAAGGATGAAGGCGATGAGGATGGCGACCGGCAGCATCAGGATGGCGA
>CALEZJ010000253.1 GCA_937927885.1 uncultured Paracoccaceae bacterium
GGGTGGCACCGGCACCGCAAGGCAGAGGCGATGGCCTCGGCCAAGGCACCCGGTTGGCACGTCCGCTCCAACGTCCCGGCGGGGCGGGGGACGGGCCTTGCAAGGCCCGTGACGCGCGCTCCAACGCGCGTCCTCCTCACCCGGCCGGTCCGCCGCGCCGAGCCCTCAGCCTGGCGAAATACTCGACCCGCTTTTTCAGCTCGCGCTCGAACCCGCGTTCGGGGGGCAGGTACAGCACCGGGCGTTTGAGACCATCGGGAAAATAGTTCTGCCCGCTGAAACCATCCTCGGCATCGTGGTCATATTGATACCCGGCGCCGTAGCCCTGTTCCTCCATCAGCCGCGTGGGGGCGTTCAGGATATGGGCGGGGGGCATCGCGCTGCCGGTCTTGCGCGCCAGATCGCGCGCGGCCTTGTAGGCCACATAGACCGCGTTCGATTTGGGGGCGAGTGCCAGATAGACCACCGCCTGCGCCAGCGCCAGTTCCCCCTCGGGCGAACCCAGCCGTTCATAGGTGTTCCAGGCATCGAGGCACGCGGCCTGCGCCTGCGGGTCGGCGAGGCCGATGTCCTCGACCGCCATGCGCGTCAGGCGTCGGGCCAGAAAGCGGGGGTCCTCGCCCCCTTCCAGCATCCGCGCGAACCAGTAGAGGGCGGCGTCCGGGTCTGACCCGCGCACCGATTTGTGCAGGGCGGAAATCAGGTTGTAATGTTCGTCGCCGGATTTGTCATACTTGGCCGCGCGGCGCATCAGGCGTTTGGCCAGCGCCTCGCGGTCGAGCTTGCCGGGGGTTTTCCACGCCATCACCTGCTCGATCAGATTGAGCAGCGCCCGCCCGTCGCCATCCGCCATTTCCAGCAGCGCATCGCGCGCCTCGGCGGTCAGCGGCAGGGCGCGCTGCAACTCATGCTCGGCGCGTTCGGCCAGCCGCTCCAGATCAGCCAGCGAAAGCCGGGTCAGCACGATCACCTGCGCGCGGCTCAGCAGCGCGGCGTTCAGTTCGAACGAGGGGTTTTCCGTCGTCGCCCCCACCAGCAGGATGGTGCCATCCTCCATATGCGGCAGGAATCCGTCCTGCTGCGCCTTGTTGAACCGGTGGATTTCATCGACGAACAGAAGTGTCCCTCGCCCCTGCCCTCGCCGCAGTTTCGCGGCCTCGAACACCTTGCGCAAATCCTGGACGCCGGTGAAGATCGCGCTGATCTGCACGAAATGCAGGTTGGTCTGATGCGCCAGCAGCCGCGCGATGGTGGTCTTGCCCACCCCGGGCGGCCCCCACAGGATCAAGGACGACAGCGCCCCCGCCGCCAGCATGGCACCCAAGGGGCCGTCCGGGCCCAGAACGGCCTCTTGCCCGATCACCTGATCCAGCGCCTGCGGGCGCAGCCGGTCGGCCAGCGGGCGCGGGCCTTGGGGCGCAGGATCGGTGTCGAAAAGGTCGGCCATCTCAGGCAACGCCACCCACGGTGAGGCCGCCGATCAGGAGGCTGGGCTGGCCCACCCCCACCGGCACCCATTGCCCGGCCTTGCCGCAATTGCCGATGCCCGGGTCCAGCGCCATGTCATTGCCGATGCCGCGAATGGCTTTCAGCGAGGTCGGGCCGTCACCGATCAGCGTGGCCCCGGTGACAGGTTCCCCCACCACGCCATTCCTGACGCGATACGCCTCGGTGCAGGAGAACACGAACTTGCCCGAGGTGATATCCACCTGCCCACCGCCAAAGCCCACGGCCCAGATGCCGTCCTTCAGCCCCGCGACCAGCGAGGCCGGGTCATCGCCGCCGCCCAGCATGTAGGTGTTGGTCATGCGCGGCATCGGGGCATGGGCATAGGATTCGCGCCGTCCGTTGCCGGTGGCCGCCACGCCCATCAGCCGCGCGTTCTGGCGGTCCTGCATGTAGCCGACCAGAATGCCATCCTCGATCAACACGTTCCTGCCCGAAGGCGTGCCTTCGTCATCCACGGTGATCGACCCGCGCCGGTCCGGGATCGTGCCGTCATCGAGCACCGTCACCCCGGGCGCCGCCACCCGCTGTCCCATCAGCCCGGCAAAGGCCGAGGTGCCCTTGCGGTTGAAATCGCCCTCCAGCCCGTGGCCGACGGCCTCGTGCAGCAGGATGCCGGGCCAGCCGGGGCCCAGAACCACATCCATCGCGCCAGCGGGTGCGGGGCGGGCGTCGAGGTTGACCAGCGCCACGCGCAGCGCCTCGCGCGCCACCGATTGCCAGTGCGCGGGCTGCATCAACCCGTCCAGCCCGGTGCGCCCGCCGCCGCCGTAATGCCCAGACTCGCGCCGACCGTCCTGTTCGACGATCACCGCGATGGAGAGCCGCGTCATCGGGCGGATGTCGGTGGTCAGCCCGCCTTCGGGGCGCAGGATCGCCACCTCCTGCAGGCTGGCCGCGAGGGAGGCCGTGACCTGCACCACCCGCCTGTCCAGCCCGCGCAGGAAATCGTCGATGGCGCGCAGGGTCTCGATCTTGGCGGCGAAACTGGCGCCGGCGATGGGGTCGAAATCGCCGTAGAGGTGCCGGTTGGTGCCCTGCGGCGCCTCGGCCAGCACCCCGCCCCCCGCACCGACCGCCAGCCGCGCGGTAGCGGCGGCGCGGCGCAGCGCCTGTTCGCTGATCTCGGTCGAATGGGCATAGCCTGCGACATCACCGCGCACCGCCCGCAGGCCGAATCCCTCGGCCGCGTCATAGCCCGCCGAACGGATGCGCCCATCGTCGAGCACGAGTGATTCGGAGCGGCGCCGTTCGAGGAAGATTTCCCCGTCATCCGCCCCTGCCACCGCTTCCCGCAGCACCTTCAGCGCCGCGTCGCGGTCCAGACGCGTCCCGAACGGGTCGAAACGCGGGCTCAGGGCAGGGATCGGGGCAGTCGAGGTCATCATCGTCCTTTCGCGGCAGCGCAGCATGTCCTTGACGCAGATCAAATGGCGGCAACCTGACGCATTGGTTTGGCTTGTTCTGGCGATGCTAATATGATTTTAGGTGGAAGGGAAACCGCCCGTCTCAGGTCAGCCTGCGCAAAGGTGCGGATCAATACGACGGTCGAATGGCCGCGCAAAAACGGGAACGCAAGATGTATCTTTTCAAGGACCTCACCCGTCTGCCTGCCGTGATGGGCACGGCCATCCTGTCGCTTGCCAGCGCCCCGGCGCTGGCGCAGTCGGTGCCCTTCATCGGCGAGCCGGTGCCGCAGGGGATCGCGTTGCAGCCGGCCGCGACATCGCTCGCCACCGAGATCCACTGGATCGACAACATGCTGAACGTGATCATCGCCGCGATCACGATCTTTGTCTGTGCGCTGCTTTTGTGGGTGATCCTGCGCTATAACCGTCGGGCCAATCCGGTGCCGTCGCGCTTCACCCACAACTCGCCGCTGGAAGTGGCGTGGACGGTCCTGCCGATCTTCATCCTGATCGCCATCGGCTCGTTCACCGTGCCGGCGCTGTTCCGCCAGCAGATCATGCCGGTGGCCGATGTGACCATCAAGGTGACCGGCTATCAGTGGTACTGGGGCTATGAATATGTCGACCACGAGGTCGAGTTCTCCAGCTACCTCCTGCAGCGCGACGAACTGGCCGCCGCCGGATATGAGGACCGCCACTATCTGCTGGCCACCGACACCCAGGTCGTCGTGCCCGTGGGCCGCAACGTGGTGATGCAGGTGACCGGTGCCGACGTGATCCACTCCTGGGCGATGCCTGCCTTTGGCGTGAAGCAGGACGGCGTGCCGGGGCGCCTCGCGCAGCTCTGGTTCAACGTCGACGAACCGGGGATCTACTTCGGCCAGTGCTCGGAACTGTGCGGTCAGGGCCATGCCTACATGCCCATCGTGGTGCGCGCCGTGCCCGAGGCCGAATATGCGCTGTGGCTGGCCGAACAGGGTGGCACCAACCTGGCCGCGGCGCCGGGCTATGTCGAACCGGTGGTCGCGGTTGCCGCCGTGACCGAGGAAGCGCCCGCCGCCGAAGCGCCCGCCGAGGAAGCCCCGGCAGAGGCACCGGCGGCGGAAACGCCAGCGGCCGAGGCCCCTGCCCCCGCTGCCGGGAACTGATCCCTCGAACCGCCGCGCGTCGCCTGACGTGCGGCGGATTTCCTGCCTTTCCTGACCCGAGCTTCCGATGACCGACACACGCGCTGACCTTGCAGGACAACCCGGAACCGGCGACGCCGGTTTTGGCGATTATGTCCAGTTGCTGAAACCGCGCGTGATGTCGCTGGTGGTGTTCACGGCACTGGTCGGCCTTCTGGTGGCCCCCGTCCGCCTGCATCCGATCGAATCGCTGGCGGCAATCATCTTCATCGCGCTGGGGGCCGGGGCCTCGGGCGCGCTGAACATGTGGTGGGATGCCGACATCGACGCCGTCATGCGCCGCACCGCAAAGCGTCCCGTGCCCGCCGGTGCCATCCAGCCCGGCGAGGCGCTGGGGCTGGGCATGGGGCTGTCGGGTATCTCGGTGGTGATGCTGGCGCTGGCGACGATCCTGCTGGCCGCCGCGCTCTTGGCCTTCACCATCTTCTTTTACGCCGTCGTCTACACGATGTGGCTGAAGCGCGCGACGCCGCAGAACATCGTCATCGGCGGCGCGGCGGGGGCCTTTCCCCCGATGATCGGCTGGGTCGCCGCGACCGGCTCGATCAGCCTCGAATCGGTGCTGATGTTCGCGCTGATCTTCATGTGGACGCCGCCGCATTTCTGGGCGCTGGCGCTGTTCATGAACGACGATTATTCGAAGGCCCGCGTGCCCATGCTGACCGTGACCCACGGGCGCAAGGTGACGCGCGCGCATATCCTGGCCTATACGGTCGCGCTGGTGCCGGTGGCGCTGGGTGTTGCCTTCACCTCGATCGGCGGGCCGGTGTATCTGGCGGTGTCGCTGGTGCTGAACGCGCTGTTCCTGCGCGGCGCCTGGCGCATCTGGCGCCGCCCGGACTCGGTCGCCGGAGCCGACAAGTACATGGTCGAGAAAAGCTTTTTCGCCCTGTCGCTGGCCTGGCTGTTCCTGCATTTCGCCGCCATCCTGTTCGAGGCCACGCCGCTGGCCTCCTGGCTGGCCGGTGCGCTGGGTTGGGGGTTCTGACATGGCATTGAGCCGCGAGCACGAGCTTCACACCCGCCGCCGGGGCCGCAATCTGGGTCTGGGGCTGGTCCTGCTGGCCTTTGTCGCGCTGGTGTTTGGCCTGACCATCGCCAAGGTGCAGGGCGGCGGCCAGTTGCAGGGATTTGACCACACCTATCAGCCCGAGCTGGACCCGGCGACCCGCGTCGAAAGGCCCGCGCCATGACCGGCTGGTGGCGCGGCCTCGACGGCAGATATCGCACGGCGACGGGCACCGTGGCCGTGGTGGCGGTGATGGCCAGCCTGGGCTGGGCAGCCGTTCCTCTCTATGACCTCTTCTGCCGGGTGACCGGGTTCGGCGGCACCACGCAGGTTGGCACCGGCCCGTCCGACCTGATCCTGGACCGCACGATCACCGTGCGCTTCGACGCCTCGCGCGAGCGCGGATTCCCCTGGGAATTCCGCCCGGTCGAGCGCAGCCACACCCTGCGCATCGGCGAGACGGGGATCGCCTTTTACGAGGCCTACAACCCGACCGATGTGCCGGTCGCGGGAAGCGCCAGCTATAACGTGACGCCCTACGAGGCCGGATCGCATTTCATCAAGATTGCCTGCTTCTGCTTCGAGATGCAGGTGCTGCAACCCGGTGAACGGGTGCTGATGCCGGTGACCTTCTATGTCGACCCCTCGCTGGTCGACGACCCCGAGGCGCGCAACGTCCACACGATCACGCTGTCCTATACCTTCCACCCTGCCGCGCTGCCCGCAGCGGCCGCGGCGGTGACCAACTGACGACGGGGTGCCCGGCCGCGCCGGGCGCCCGACGAACAAGGCCGCAGCAAGCGGCGAGAAACGGGAATACCTGAGGGAACGAACATGGCTCATGCTAAGAACCACGACTATCACGTCCTTCCGCCGTCGATCTGGCCGTTCATCGGCGCGGTTTCGGCCTTTGCCATGCTGGTCGGGGCCATCCTGTGGATGCACGACATGGGCCCCTGGCTGTTCCTGGCCGGGCTGATCGGCGTGCTCTATGTGATGTATGCTTGGTGGTCGGACGTCATCACCGAAAGCCATTCGGGCGACCATACGCCGGTGGTGGTGATCGGCCTGCGCTATGGCTTCATCCTGTTCATCATCTCCGAGGTGATGTTCTTTGCCGCCTGGTTCTGGAGCTTCTTCAAGCATGCCATGTACCCGATGGGGCCGCAGTCGCCCGCCATCGACGGCGTCTGGCCGCCGGTTGGCGTGACCACCTTCGACCCCTGGCACCTGCCGCTGATCAACACGCTGATCCTGCTCTTGTCGGGCTGCGCCGCGACCTGGGCGCACCACGCGCTGGTGCACGAGAACAACCGCAAGGACATCAAGACCGGCCTGATCATCGCCGTGGTGCTGGGCGCGATCTTTACCGTGTTGCAGGCCTATGAATACACCCATGCGGGCTTCGGCTTTGCCGGGAACATCTATGGCGCGAACTTCTTCATGGCGACCGGGTTCCACGGGTTCCATGTGATCATCGGGACGATCTTCCTGTTCGTCTGCTACCTGCGCGCCCGCGCCGGACATTTCAGCCCCGAGCGTCATGTCGGCTTCGAAGCCGCGGCCTGGTACTGGCATTTCGTCGACGTGGTCTGGCTGTTCCTCTTTGCGGCGGTCTACGTCTGGGGCCAGTAAGCGGGATCGACTCTCTCGTCGACACGGGATGCGGGGGGCAGGCTGCCCCCCGTCGCCGTTCCGGCGACTCCCCCCGGCGAGGATTTGAGGCAAGATGAAGGGGCAAGAATGCTGCGGCGGATGATCGGGCCGGTGATCTTCGGGCTGGGCGGGGTGGCGATCCTGCTGGCGCTGGGGTTCTGGCAATTGGGGCGGCTGGAGTGGAAACTGGGCGTCATCGCCCAGATCGAGGCGCGCCTGCGCGAGACGCCGTCACGCCTGCCCGCAACGGTCGATCCCGGACAGGACCGGTATCGCGCGGTCTTCGTCGACGGGGATTATACCGGGGAATCGGTCGCCGTGCTGTCGACCTGGCCCGGCGTCGGCGTGGGCGTCGAGGTGATCGCCGTTCTGGCGCTGGCGGATGGGCGCCGGGTGCTGGGGGATCGCGGTTTCGTGCGCCTCGCGCGGCGGGCGGGGCTGGATCTGGCGGCGACGGGGGTTCGCGTGCAGGGCAACCTTTTGTGGCCCGAGGATCAGAGCGGCGCGACCCCGCCCCCTGACCTGGCCCGTGGACTGTGGTTTTCCCGCGCTGTCGGGCCGATCGCCGCGCATCTGGGCACCGAGCCCGTGCTGATCGTGGCGCGCACCGATGCCCCCCTGCCCGGCCTGATGCCACGCCCCATCGACACCGCGGATGTGAAGAACGACCATCTGGGCTATGCCGTGACCTGGTTTCTGCTGGCGCTTGTCTGGGCGGGGATGACAGGGTTTCTTCTGTGGCGTATCAGGCGCAACACGGCCTGAGGAATGAACATGCAGTACATCTCGACCCGGGGCAGCGCGCCCGTTCTGACCTTCGAGGAGGCGATGCTGACCGGCCTCGCACGCGACGGCGGGCTTTATGTCCCGCTCTCGGTGCCTGTGATGCCACAGGCCGAAATCGCCGCTCTGGCCGGGCTGTCCTACGAGGAGATCGCGCTGCGGATCATGGCGCGGTTCACCGGCGACACCTTCCCGGAGGGGGTGCTGGCCGGGCTGATCGCAAAGGCTTATGGCGGGTTCGGCCATGCCGCGCGCGCCCCGCTGAAGCAACTGGCACCCAACCATTTCCTGCTGGAACTGTTCCACGGGCCGACGCTGGCGTTCAAGGATTTCGCCATGCAGGCCATCGGGCAGATGTTCCAGTTCGCGCTGGCGCGGTCGGGACAGCGGATCACGATTGTCGGCGCGACCTCGGGCGATACCGGGTCGGCGGCGATCGAGGCGTTCAGGGGGCTGGCGAATGTGGATGTGTTCATCCTGTTCCCGCATGGCCGCGTGTCCGAGGTGCAGCGCCGCCAGATGACCACGCCCACCGAATCCAACGTGCATGCAATCGCGGTCGATGGCGATTTCGACACCTGCCAGGGCCTCTTGAAGGACATGTTCAACGATTTCGCCTTTCGTGACCGGGTGCGGCTGGCGGGGGTGAACAGCATCAACTGGGCGCGGGTGCTGGCGCAGGTGGTCTATTTCTTCAGTTCGGCGGTGTGGCTGGGCGCGCCGCACCGGGCGGTGGATTTCACCGTGCCGACGGGGAATTTCGGCGACATCTTCGCGGGCTACATCGCGCGGGCGATGGGGCTGCCGATCGGTCGGCTGGTGATTGCGACGAACCAGAACGACATCCTGCATCGCTGCCTGACGACCGGTGTCTACCAGACGGAAGCCGTTCTGCCCTCGCAATCGCCGTCAATGGACATTCAGGTCAGTTCCAATTTCGAGCGCGCGCTGTTTGACGCGCTGGGACGTGACGGCAGGGCGGTGGCGGCGCTGATGGGGGATTTGCGGACAACGGGGCGGTTCACCGTGCCGCAAGGGGCTTTGCAGGCCCTGCGCGAGGTGTTCGATTCGGGCCGCGTCAGCGAGGACGAGACCGCGGCCACCATCGCGCGCACGCTGAAAGCCTCGGGCGAACTCCTGTGTCCGCATTCCGCCGTGGGGGTCGCGGTGGCCGAACAGCATCTGGGCGCCAATCCGATGATAACGCTGGCCACCGCCCATCCGGCCAAATTCCCCGACGCCGTGCAGGCCGCAACCGGTCAGCGCCCCGCCCTGCCCCCGCGCATGGCCGACCTGTTCGACAGGCCCGAACGCGTCACCCGCATGGCCAATGATCGCGCCGCGCTGCAGGCGCTGGTGCTGGAACGAACGGGCGCCTGATGCATCAGATCACCACGCTGGCGAACGGATTTCGCATTGTGACGGAACCCATGCCGGGGCTGGCCTCGGCGGCGGTCGGCATCTGGGTGATGGCGGGCGCGCGGCACGAAACCGCCGAGCAGAACGGCATCGCGCATTTCCTCGAACACATGGCGTTCAAGGGCACGGCCAGGCGCAGCGCCTTGCAGATCGCCGAGGAAATCGAGGATGTGGGCGGTTACATCAACGCCTATACCAGCCGCGAGATGACCGCCTATTACGCCCGCGTGCTGGAGGCCGACGTGCCGCTGGCGCTGGATGTGGTCGCGGATATCGTGCTGAACCCGGCCTTTGAGCGGCGCGAGATCGAGGTCGAGCGCCACGTCATCCTGCAAGAGATCGGGCAGGCCGCCGACACGCCGGACGATGTGATCTTTGACTGGCTGCAAGAGGCGAGCTATCCCGATCAGCCGCTGGGACGCCCCATTCTGGGACCGGCAGAGCGGATCGCCAAATACTCGGCGCGCGATCTGCGCAAGTTCGTCAGGGGGCATTACGGCCCGGGGCAGATGATCCTGTCGGCGGCGGGGGCCGTGCATCACGATACGCTGGTCGCGCTGGCCGAATCGCTGTTCGGTCACCTGCCTGCGCTGGTCATGCCCGAGGCCGCCCCCGCGCGGTTTCACATCAACGAACGGCGCGAGGTCAAGGATCTGGAGCAGGCGCATATCGCTCTGGCCTTCGAAGGCCCCGCGTTCCGGGACCCGGAACTGTTCACCGCGCAGATCTATGCGGGTG
>CALEZJ010000254.1 GCA_937927885.1 uncultured Paracoccaceae bacterium
GCCGAGGCTGCCGCGCTGGCCTATCCCGACCGAATCGGCCTGCGCCGCAAGGGCGAGACACCTCGCTATCTGCTGTCGGGCGGCAAGGGGGCAGTGTTGGAGCCCTCGGATCCGATGGCAGCACAGCGGCTGATCGTGGCCACCGACCTCGACGGAGACCCGCGCGAGGCGCGCATCCGTCAGGCACTGGCCCTGGGCGAGAGCGAATTGCGCGCCCTTTTCGGTGCGCGCATCCGCTGGGAAAACACCTGCGAGTGGTCAAACCGCGAGGGACGCATTCTGTCACGCCAGCGGGAGATGTTCGGCGCGCTGGTACTGGCCGAACGCCCTTGGGACGCTCCGCCCGAGGCTCGGGCCCGCGCCGCGCTCGACGGACTGCGTGCCCTGGGGATCGGGGCGTGCCTGACCCCCGCCGCCCGCCGCTTGCAGGCGCGCGTCGAATTGTTGCGCGCCGAGGGCGCGGACCTGCCCGATTTCTCGGATGTGGGGCTGCTGGATCGGGCCGAGGATTGGCTGCTGCCCCATCTCGCCCGCATCCGAACCGGGGCAGACCTGACGGCCCTCGACCTGACCGAGCCCTTGCTGCACAGCCTGTCCTGGCAGGCGCGCGAGACACTGGACAGCCTGGCTCCGAGCCACTTCACCACCCCGCTCGCCCGGCGGGTGCCTATCGACTATTCCGGCGGGCAACCCGCAATCGAGGTTCGGCTGCAGGAGATGTTCGGCGTCAGCGAGCATCCTGTCATCGGCCCGCGCCGCCTGCCGCTGAAGATCACTCTGTTGTCGCCCGCCCAGCGCCCGTTGCAGGTAACGACCGATCTTCCGCGGTTCTGGGAAACCTCTTACGCCGATGTCAGGAAGGACATGCGCGGCCAGTATCCGCGCCACCCCTGGCCCGAGAACCCGCGCGAGGCTGATCCCACGCTGCGCGCCAAGCCCCGCGGCACCTGAGCACCGGGCAAACCGGGGGTCACCAAGGTTCAGGCTGGCGATCATAGCCGATGTAAAGCGGATGCCTGGGGTGCCCCGCGAGGCTGAGGCCGAGGTGAAAGAGCGGTCGGCCCGAGGCGCGCAGCAGAGCTTCCACAGCAATTCCCCGGTCCAAATGCGCGCCATGCGTGCCCCAGGCGCAGATGACGGCCTCGGCCCAGTCGGCACCCTCGAGGATGGCGGCATCGTTCGCGGGGCCAATTGGGTCGGGATGGGCGCGCATAACCTTTGGGTCAGTGGCGCGAAAGGCGAAGATATTGCAGACGCGAAAGGCGCCATAACCCAGCGCGCGCGCCCGGCGCTCGCAACGTTCGACGGTGGGGTCGTTCTGCACCTCGGTCGCGGTCGAAGGGTTCAGCATGACGAAGGTCACGCGGCGGCCCTGCGGGTACCAGATGCGGGTCAGAGCGTAGCGGTAGGACTCGCAGGGCGAATAGACCGCGGTCGAGGGGGCATCGCCCTTGGTATGGCTGCGGGTGATCATGCCCCCTGTCTAGCGATCTGCGATCCGGGGGACCAGTGGGGGCGGCAATCAAGTGCGGCGCAGAGCGGGCGGAAGGAAGGGGCTTTTGCTGGCGCATCCGGACGGGTAGGTTGGCCACCCGCTTCAAGGAAAGGCCCCTGCCCGTGACCCAGTCCACCGATCTGCGCATCGCCCGCACCATCGCCGCCGAGATCGGCGCGCGTCCGGATCAGGTCTCGGCGGCGGTGGGTCTTTTGGACGAGGGGGCGACAGTTCCATTCGTGGCGCGCTATCGCAAGGAGGCGACCGGGGGCCTTGACGACACCCAGTTGCGCACCCTCGCCGAGCGGCTGGGCTATCTGCGCGAGATGGAGGCGCGGCGGGTGAGCATCATCGAATCGATCACGCAGCAAGGCAAGATGACCGATGATCTGGCCAAGGCGCTGGCGGCGGCGGATACCAAGGCGATACTGGAAGACCTTTATCTGCCGTTCAAGCCCAAACGCCGCACCAAGGCGATGATCGCGCGGGAAAACGGACTGGAACCCTTGGCCGAAGCGATTCTGGCCGATCGTGCGGCGGACCCCGAGGGGTTGGCGGCCGCGTATCTGTCTGAAGCGGTGGCAGATGTGAAGTCCGCGCTGGAGGGCGCGCGCGAGATCATCGCCGAGCGTCTGGTCGAGGATGCCGCGCTCAAGGCGCGGCTGCGCGCGCATATGGCGCAGGTGGCTCGGCTGACATCGGAAGTGCTGCCAGGCAAAGAGACAGAGGGCGCCAAATTTGCGGATTATTTCGCGCATTCCGAGCCTCTGTCGGGCGTGCCCAGCCACCGTGCGCTGGCGATGATGCGGGGGCGCAACGAGGGGATTCTCGCGCTCGATCTGGCCATCGAACCCGAGGCGGCAGCAGGCGAATCCACAGCCGAACGCATGGTCAGGGCGGCATTGGCTGTGGGCCGGGCGGGCAAGGGCGATCTCTGGCTGGGGTCCGTGGCGGGCTGGGTCTGGCGGATCAAGCTGCGCCTGAGCCTGACGATTGACCTGATGGGCGATCTGCGCGAGCGGGCCGAGGCCGAGGCGATCCGCGTCTTTGCCCGCAACCTGAAAGACCTGCTGCTGGCGGCCCCGGCGGGGGCCAAGGCGACGATGGGTCTGGACCCGGGCATCCGCACCGGGGTCAAGGTGGCGGTGGTGGATGCGACCGGCAAGGTGCTGGAAACGGCGACGGTCTATCCGTTCCAGCCGCGTATGGATGTGATGGGGAGTTTGGCCACGCTGGGAGCGTTGGTGCGCAAGCACAACGTCGCGCTGATCGCCATCGGCAATGGAACTGCCAGTCGCGAGACGGATGCTCTGGTCGGCGAACTCTTGGCGAAACTTCCGGGGGCGAGGCCTGCCAAGGTGGTGGTGAGTGAGGCCGGGGCCTCGGTCTATTCGGCGTCAGAAACCGCGGCGCGGGAATTCCCGGATCTGGATGTGTCCTTACGCGGCGCGGTCAGCATCGCGCGGCGGCTGCAAGACCCCTTGGCCGAATTGGTCAAGATCGAGCCCAAGGCGATCGGCGTCGGGCAGTATCAGCACGATGTGAACCAGCATGCACTGGGCCGGGCGCTGGATGGGGTGGTCGAGGATGCGGTGAACGCGGTGGGCGTGGAACTGAACACCGCCTCGGCACCGCTGCTGGCGCGGGTTTCGGGCCTTGGCCCGGGGCTGGCCGAGGCGGTGGTGGCGCACCGCGACGCGAACGGGCCCTTTGCCAAGCGCCGCGACCTGCTCAAGGTCGCGCGGCTGGGGCCCAAGGCATTCGAGCAATGCGCGGGCTTCCTGCGCATTCGGGGTGGGAGCGAGCCGCTGGATGCCTCGGCGGTGCACCCCGAAGCCTATGATCTGGCACGGCGCATCGTGAAGGCGACCGGCAAGGACGTGGGCCTTCTGATGAAGGACCCTGCACCGCTGCGGCGACTGGAGCCCCGCGATTTCACCGATGCGACGTTCGGCCTGCCGACGGTCCGGGACATTCTGGCCGAACTGGAGAAACCCGGCCGCGACCCGCGACCCGAGTTCCGCACCGCAACCTTTGCCGAAGGTATTCACGACATCAAGGATTTGCGCCCCGGAATGCGGCTGGAAGGAACCGTGACCAACGTCGCGGCCTTTGGCGCCTTTGTCGATGTCGGCGTGCATCAGGACGGGCTGGTTCATGTCAGCCAGTTGGCGGATCGGTTCGTGAAGGACCCGCACGAGGTGGTCAAGGCCGGCGACGTGGTGACGGTGCGGGTGGTCGAGGTGGACGTAGCGCGCAAGCGAATCGGCCTGACAATGCGCAAGGACAACGCCACCCCCGATTCGCGCGAACAGCGCCCCGCACCGCAAAAGGGCCCGCGCACGGGCAGCGCCGGACCGGCGCAGCGAGGCGATTCGCATGGCGGGTTCGGCGCGGCCCTGCTGGATGCGATGAAGAAACGCTGATTCTGTTGACCAATCGGCCACACCCGGCGACGCACCGGCAATCGTGACTTGCTCGAATGCCCTGCATCGGTCTTGATCAAGGACCAAAGCCTGTGGGGGGCACGACATGAGCGACAAGACGGCCCAGAGGCGTATCTGGGGCTGGTGGTGGTTCGACTGGGCCAGCCAGCCCTATAACACGCTGCTGATCACCTTCATCTTTGGCCCCTATGTGGTCTCGGTGGTGGGGGATGGATCGACTGCGCAGGCCATATGGGGTTACGGGATTGGCGCGGCAGGCCTGCTGATCGCCCTGCTATCGCCGCTGCTTGGCGCGGTGGCGGACCGTTCGGGCAGCCGGATGCCGTTCATCTGGTTCTTTTCGCTGCTCTATGTGGTCGGCGCCTGGGGCATCTGGTGGTCGGCGCCCGCAGATTTCAATATCTGGTATGTCATGCTGGTGTTCTGCATCGGCCTGATCGGCATGGAATTTGCCACCACCTTCACCAATTCCATGATGCCAGACCTCGCTCCGCGCGACGATCTGGGCAAAGTGTCCGGGACCGGCTGGGCCTGGGGCTATGCGGGCGGCGTCATATCTCTCATCATCATGCTGACCTTGCTGGCCGAGGGTTCCAGCGGCAAGACGCTGATCGGCATCTCGCCGATCCTGGGGCTGGACCCGGACACCCGAGAGGGCACGCGCGCCGTGGGACCGCTGACCGCGATCTGGTATGCGGTTTTCATGATCCCGTTCTTCCTGTGGGTGCGCGAGCCGAAAAAACCTGACGCGGTGGGTATCGGACGCGCCCTGCGCGAGGCCTGGCCAGACCTGAAATCCTCGCTGCGCGGGTTGCCCAAGGACCGCAGCCTGTTCGCCTTTCTCGGCTCGTCGATGTTTTACCGCGACGCACTGAACGGGGTTTACACCTTTGGCGGCATCTATGCGGCCGGCGTGCTGAACTGGAGCGTGATCGACGTTGGCGTGTTCGGGATACTGGCCGCGATCACCGGGGCGGTATTTGCCTGGCTTGGCGGCAAGGCCGACAGCCGGTTTGGCCCCAAACCCGTGATCTTGCTGAACATTGTCGTTCTGACCACGGTCGCCGTGCTGATCGTCGGCATCAGCCGCGAGTCGGTGTTCGGCATGGCGGTAGGGCCCGAGAGCAAGCTGCCGGACATTGCCTTTTATGTCCTGGGCGCAATGATCGGCGCGGGCGGGGGCAGCCTGCAGGCCGCCAGCCGAACGATGATGGTGCGTCAGGCGCATCCGGAACGTATGACCGAGGGGTTCGGCCTGTACGCCCTCTCGGGCAAGGCCATGTCCTTCATGGCCCCCCTGTCGATCGGCTTTGTCACCCATATGACCGGAAGCCAGCAACTGGGAATCCTGCCGGTGGCCGGCCTGTTCCTGATCGGGCTGATCCTGCTGATGTTCGTGCGTGCCGAAGGGCGGCGGCCATGATGCGCGCCCTGGTTCTGCTGCTGCTGATGACCGCTCCTGCCCAGGCACAACGCCTGGCCAACGAGCTCTTCGGCGCGCATCGGGGCCCGACCTCTGTGCAGGCTCAGGTTTATGGCTCCTATGCACGCGGTTGCGCGGACGGGTTGGTGGAATTGCCGGAAACCGGACCCACCTGGCAGGCGATGCGCCTCTCACGCAATCGCAACTGGGGTCACCCGGAGATGATCGCCTATCTGCAAGACCTCAGCCGCGAGGCTGTGCGGATCGGCTGGCCGGGTCTCTATATCGGCGACATCAGCCAGCCGCGAGGCGGGCCGATGACCTCGGGCCATGCCAGCCATCAGATGGGGCTCGATGCCGATGTCTGGATGCTGCCTCCCACGCGGCTGAACCTGTCGCGCCGCGAGCGCGAGGAGCTTTCGTCGGTTTCTGTGCGCACCGAGGATCAGCGCGGGCTGACCCGCCACTGGACGCCCCGGCACGCCGCCCTGTTGCGCGCCGCCGCCAGCGATCCGCGCGTGGATCGCATCTTTGTCGCCGCCGCGGTCAAGATCGAACTCTGTCGTACCGCCACGCCTGAAGACACCCCTTGGCTGCAACGCATTCGCCCGATCCAGGGCCACAACACCCATTTCCATGTTCGTCTGCGCTGCCCCGCAGGGTCGCCGCATTGCCAGACCCAAACCCCGACGGTCGCAGAATTGTCCAATGGCGGGAATGGTTGTGATGCCAGCCTGACTTGGTGGGTAACCGATTTCCTGAATCCGCCGCGACAGCCCTCGCGCCCCGCCGAGCCGCCGCCCCCCCGCCAGCCGCATCCGCGCGAATTCACACTGGCGGATTTGCCCCGTCAATGCTGCCAAGTGGTTGAACGTCCATGA
>CALEZJ010000255.1 GCA_937927885.1 uncultured Paracoccaceae bacterium
CGCGGCTCAGTTGTGGCAGGCGCAGCGCTTTGGTGTTGTCGCCGGAGGCGACCTGAACCTGCGCAACTGCACCACGGTGTCCGGGCACGGGCAAATCATCCAGCGGCCCGATTTTACGCTGAACCTGACTGGCAACGCCCAGGCCTACGATCTCGAGTTCCGCGTCGAGGCCAGTTGCGATCCCGTGCTGCTGGTCAATGGTGCGAATGGCCAGTGGCATTTCAATGATGATGCGGACGGCCTGAACTCGCGCCTGCGCATTCCTCGCGCGCAGCCGGGGCTTTATGATGTCTGGGTCGGAACCTATGGTCAGAACACCTGTCAGGCCACGCTGATTGCCGAGACCTTTGGCGGCCAGGTGACCCCACCGCCGCCACCCCCGCAACCACCGGTCTTTGGTGGTTTGCCAGCCGCAGCCGGGGAATGGTCAATCACTGGCAATGGTCATCAAGGCTATCTGCGGCTGGACTGGGGCCCGAACGGCTGGAGCGGGATCGTGATGTACGGCGGCGGAGGCGTCGAGACCTTGCAAGACCTGCGCTATGATCCGGCGACGGGCAGCATCGAGTTCACGCGCCCGCTGGGATCGAACACGCAACACTATCGTGGCCAACTGGTCGGAACCGAAATGCGCGGGACCTTCAACCAGGGCGGCGGGGACTACCGCTATAACTGGCACGCGACCCTGCGCCAGGCGCAGGCCGGAACCGTCACCCCGCCGCAGACGGGCGCGGCAGTCCCGGCCGCCGCAGGGGTCTGGCGGATCAACGGCAACAATTACCCCGGCACGCTGACCCTGACCTGGTCGGGGGCGGGTTGGAGCGGGGTGGTCAATTACGACGTCTATCGCCGGGACGAACCGCTGGAAAACATCCGCTTCGACCCGACCAGCGGCAGCATCGAATTCACCCGTCCGATCAGCGGTGCGACGCAGATCTATCGCGGCCGACTGACAGGCAGCGAGATGCGCGGCGAGTTCAACCAGGCGGGTGGCCCGTATCAATACACTTGGTCCGCGACGTTGAGCAGCCCGCAGGCGCCTGCGACTCCCGCCGCCCCACCCCCGGTTTCGGGCGGCGCAACCAAATGACCCCAGAGGGGCCGGGAGAACCTCGGCCCCTTTTCCTACGCGCCCAAGGCGGCCTCGGCCGCGGCGCCCAGCCTGAGTAACCGCCCCTCGTCGCCACCTCGCACCATCAGCGAAATCCCGGTCATCGGCACACCCGTCGGCAGGGTCAGCGCGCAAACCGCCATCAGGTTGCCGATCCGGGTGTTGCGCAGGGTCTTAAGGTTGAAGGCCGCAAAATGCGCGTGGTCGGCCAGAAGGCGATCGATCCGCTCGGGCAGGGTCGGCGCTGTAGGTAGCAGTACGGCATCGAAACCCGCCGTCGCGGCGGCATACTCGGCCCTCAGCACATCAAGCCTTCGCCAGGCGCGGACATACTCGTGGGCCTTGTATTCTGCCCCGCTACGAAACCGGGCCAGCACGGGGGGAAAGACGATGGCGGGGTTCGATTCCAGCACCTCACCCCAGATGCCATAACATTCGGCACCATAGAGCACCCCGGCCAGCGCGATCGCCTCGACCACCTGCGGCAGGGCGAGACGCTCGATGCGCACTCCAGCTGCCGCCAGCCGGGACAATGCCTGATCAAAGCCCTGCGCGGCCACCGGATCAAGGTCGTCCAGCGCCACCGTTTCCAGCACTGCCATCCGCCTGCCTGCAAGGGTGGCGCCCTTCAAATCCGGCACGGGCGAGGCATCCAGCAGTGCAAAGGCCAGCGCTGCATCCTCGACATTGCGTGCCAGCGGGCCGATGGTATCGAACTTTTCTGCCAGGGGCACCACTCCGGTCAGTGGGATTCTGCCCGCCGTGGTCTTCAACCCCACGAGGTCGTTCCAGACCGAGGGGATACGCACCGAGCCCCCGGTGTCCGATCCAATGGCCAGCGGCGACAGCCCCCAGGCGACCGACGCCGCCGCCCCCGACGACGACCCCCCCGGCACCCGATCAGGGTCATGGATGCAGGGCGGCGTTGCCGTCACCGGGTTCAGACCAAGACCCGAAAACGCCAGTTCCGTCATGTGAGTCTTGCCAAGAGGGGGCAGGCCAGCAGCCGTCAGACGCTCGACCACCAGTGCGTCGCGCCGGGGTACCCGCCCGCGCAGATGCGCACTGCCAGCCTCGGTCGCGACGTCGGCCGTGTCATAGAGATCCTTCCAACTGACCGGCACGCCGTCCAGCGGCCCACGCCGGAGCCCCGTCTTGGCCCGCCCGCGCGCCGCCGCCGCCGCATCCAGAGCCTGCTGCCGCATTGTGCGGGCATAGATGCGGTCGCGGTAGGGATGGGCGGCAATGGCGTCCAGAAACGCCTCGGTCAGGTCGACCGGGCAAAGCCTGCCAGCCCCGATCTCGCGGCCCAGTTGCGCCGCCCCCATGTTCGCCCAAACGCTGCTCATGTCCCGCCTCCGTGATATCGGCGCAAGGCTAGCGCCCAGTCGTCGCATGGACAATCCCGGCCAAAGCGGCATAGTCGGTACCATGACACAGGATGCTGATATTCTCATCGTCGGTGGCGGGCTGAACGGCCCGGCGCTTGCCCTTGCGCTGGCCCAGGGGGGCCTGACCGTTGCCGTGATCGACGCGCGCCCGGCAACAGCGCGCGCAGACGAGGCCTTTGACGGGCGAGCCTATGCGCTGGCGCTGGCCTCGGTCAGGGTTCTGCAGGCGCTTGGGGTCTGGCGGGCCCTGCGCGAAGTCGCGCAGCCAATTCTGGGCATCCGCGCGGGTCAGGCACAACCCGGCCAGACACCATCGCCGCTGTTTCTGGGCTTTGACGCCGCCGAGATCGAGGAAGGCGCGATGGGCCAGATGATCGAGGATCGCCACCTCTACGCCGCCTTTCTGGCCGCCATGCAGCGCGAGCCGCGCCTGACCTTGCATTCGGGCGCGCAGGTTGTCGCACAAGAGATCAGTCCCGAGGGCGTGCAGGTAACACTGGCGGACGGATCCAGGCTGCGCGGCCGATTGCTCGTCGGCTGCGACGGGCGCGATTCGGCGGTTGCAGCGCGCGCCGGAATAAAGCGGTGGGGGCATGATTATGGCCAGACGGCGCTGGTCTGCGCCCTGAGCCACACCCGTCCACATGAGGGAATCGCGCATCAGATCTTCCTGCCATCCGGCCCGCTTGCGGTGCTGCCGCTGCCGGGCAACCGGGTGTCCATCGTCTGGAGCGAGCGCGACGCCACTGCTCGCGCAATCCAGTGGCTGGACGACGAAGGCTTTTTGTCTGCGGCCGCGACTGCGTGACCTTCTGGGCGACATCGCCCTTGAAGGCGGGCGCTTTGCCTATCCCTTGAAGCTGACGGTTGCCGAAAGTTTCGTGGCGCCGCGTCTGGCGCTGGTGGGGGATGCTGCTCATGGCGTTCACCCCATCGCTGGGCAGGGGCTGAACCTGGGTCTGCGCGACGTGGCGGCGTTGGCCGAGGTGCTGATCCTGGCTGCAAGGCGCGGCGAGGACATTGCAGCCAGCGATGTGCTGGAACGCTACCAGCGCTGGCGGCGATTCGACACGGTGCGGATGGCGCTGGGGATGGATGCGGTGAACGCGCTGTTTTCAAACGGCAATCCGCTCCTGGGGCTCTTGCGCGGGCTCGGCATGGGGGCGATCAACGCTCTCCCCTTCGCCCGGCGCCATTTCATCCGAGAGGCGGCGGGGCTGAACGCGGCGCAACCCAGACTGATGCAGGGGCTGGCGGTCTGATTGTCGCATGGGTCCGGCGCTGCCCCGTCGCCACAAACCGCAACTTCGCCGCGATTCTT
>CALEZJ010000256.1 GCA_937927885.1 uncultured Paracoccaceae bacterium
CCGTGATCGCCCCCGTCAACCCCGCCGCGGTTCCGGCCAGGTCTGGACGCACCGACAGGGCCGCGGCATTCGTGCTGGGCAGGGTCAGCCCGTTGCCAAGCCCGACAAAGATCGTCAGCCCGAACAGCGCCAGCGGATGGGTGACCCCCGCTGCCGCCAGGGCCAGACCGGCCAGCATCGCCAGCGCGGACATCAGCCGCCCGGTCAGGATCAGCGGCGCGATGCCGGTCCGCATCGCCATCCGTGCGGTGATCGCGGCGCCCAGCATGTAGCCCCCGGTGATCGACCCCACGCCGATGCCCACCAGGGCGGGCGACAGGTCCCACATGGCATGCGCGACATAGGGCACGCCGGTGATGAACACATAGAACCCGCCCAGAGACAGCCCGTAGCAGGTCATCCAGGCCCAGTAGCGCCCCGAGCCCAGCAGGGCCGCGTAATCCCGCCGCCGCGGAGGCGGCAGGCCGGGGCGGCGCGTTTCCCCCAGATCGATCCAGACCAGCACCAGCGCCACCGCGCCGAACGCGGTATAGACGCCAAAGACCGCCCGCCAGCCCACGCCCGAATCCAGGAACCCGCCCAGCATCGGCCCCAGCATCGGCGCCACCGCCATCGCCGCGCTGATCGCGCCCAGCTTGCCTGCCGCCTCGCGCGGGCCGAACTGGTCGCGCACCGCCGCATTCGACACGACCGATCCCGCGACGATCACCGCCTGCGCCATGCGAAAGACCAGCAGCGTTGCGGTGTCGCTGGCCAGCATGCAGCCGGTCGAGGCCACCAGATAGGCCGCCAGCGCCCCCAGGATCACCGGTCGGCGCCCGAGCCGGTCCGAAATCGGCCCCATGACGATCTGCGCCAGCGCCGACATCAGCATGTAGCCGGAAACCGCCAGCGCCATCACCGACTCGCGCGCGCCGAACTCGCGCGCCATGGCGGGCAGCGAGGGCAGGATCATGTTCAGGCTCAGCACCGACAATGCGGTCAGCACGGTCAGCGTGGCCAGATGCGGCGGCGTGCGAGTCATGGGCGATTCCCTGTTTCACCTGTGAACAATCAACTTGGCCGGGGAATGGCAAGGGGCGCTGGCGTGCCGGGCGGCGCTCTGCTATGCGGCGGCGCATGCTGAGCATCAATGACCTGAGTTATTCCATCGATGGCCGCCCGCTGATTGTGGGCGCCTCGGCGCGCATTCCCACCGGCCACAAGGTGGGCCTCGTCGGCCGCAACGGATCGGGCAAGACCACCCTCTTTCGCCTCATCCGTGGCGAACTGGTGCCCGAGGGCGGCGAGATTTCCCTGCCGTCGCGCGCCAGGATCGGCGGTGTGGCGCAAGAGGTGCCCTCGTCCTCGACCTCGCTTCTGGACACGGTGCTGGCCGCCGATACCGAACGCGCGGCGCTGATGGCCGAATCTCTCACCGCCACCGACCCCCACCGCATCGCCGAGGTGCAGGCGCGTCTGGCCGACATCGACGCCTGGTCGGCCGAGGGGCGGGCCTCGACCATCCTCAAGGGGCTGGGGTTCACGCCCGAGGAAATGCTTCAACCCTGTTCGGATTTTTCCGGCGGCTGGCGGATGCGCGTGGCGCTGGCGGGGGTGCTGTTTGCGCAGCCAGACCTCTTGTTGCTGGACGAACCGACCAACTATCTGGATCTCGAAGGCGCCCTGTGGCTGGAATCCTATCTGGCCAAATACCCCCATACGGTGATCGTGATTTCGCACGACCGGGGTCTTCTGAACCGGGCCGTGCAGGCGATCCTGCATCTTGATGAGAAAAAGCTGACCCTCTATTCCGGCGGCTATGACACCTTTGCCAAGACCCGCGCCGAACAGCGCGCGGTGCAGGCCGCCGAGGCCAAGAAACAGGACGCGCGGCGCGCCCATCTTCAAAGCTTCGTCGACCGCTTCAAGGCCAAGGCATCGAAGGCAAGACAGGCGCAGAGCCGCGTGAAAATGCTGGAGAAAATGACGCCGATCACGGCGCCGTCCGAGGCCGCGAAACACGTCTTCACCTTCCCCGCGCCCGAGGAACTTTCCCCCCCGATCATCGCGATGGAGGGGGTTTCGGTGGGCTACGGCGATGCGGTGGTGCTGCGGCGGCTCAGCCTGCGCATCGACCAGGATGACCGAATTGCCCTGCTGGGCCGCAACGGTGAAGGAAAATCCACGCTTTCCAAACTGTTGGCAGGCAAACTTGAACCACGCGGCGGGTCCTTCGTGCGCTCGTCCAAGCTGCGCGTGGGGTATTTCGCCCAGCATCAGGTCGATGAATTGTTCCTCGATGAAACCCCGGTCCAGCATGTCCGCCGCCTGCGTCCGGCCGAGGGCGAGCCGCGTCTGCGCGCGCGCCTTGCCGGGTTCGGGCTGATGGCGGATCAGGCGGAAACCGTGGTCGGGCGGCTCTCGGGCGGGCAGAAGGCGCGGCTCAGCCTGCTCCTTGCCACCATCGAGGCGCCGCATCTGTTGATCCTCGACGAACCGACCAACCACCTTGACATCGAATCGCGCGAGGCGCTGGTCGAAGCCCTGACCGCCTATTCCGGCGCCGTCGTGCTGGTCAGCCATGACATGCATCTTCTGTCGCTGGTTGCCGACCGGCTCTGGCTGGTCAAGGATGGCGGCGTGGCGCCCTATCCCGACGATCTCGACACCTATCGCGCCCTGCTTCTGGGCGAGGGCGGCGACAAGTCGAAGGCCGAGAAACCCGCCCGGCCCAAGGCCACGCGCGAGCAGATGCAGAGCCTGCGCGCCGAGGTCAGGAAATGTGAGGAGCGCATCGCCAAGCTGGAGGAGATGCGCGACCGTCTGGCCGAGAAACTGGCCGATCCCGCCCTGTACGAGGAGGATCGGCGCGGGGATCTGGATGTCTGGAACCGGAAATACGCCGAAGTCATGGAAGCGCTGGACCGGGCCGAGGCCCTGTGGATGAAGGCACAGGATGCCGTTGAAAAGATTGACGGATAGAAATATCAGACAATAGAATGTCAGGCAATTTCTGGCGAATATTCGCCAAAAGCCTGACATTCAGGAGCCTCAGGACGCCATGATCGACCTCGCCCCGGCCTTTGTGACGCTCTTCGTGGTCATCGACCCGATCGGGCTGGTGCCGCTGTTCATCGCGCTCACGCTGGGCATGGACATGCGCCAGCGTCTGGCGGTCGGTCTGCGCGCCTGTCTGATCGCGGCGCTGCTGCTGACCCTGTTCGGCCTTGCCGGCGAGGTGATCCTGTCTGCCATCGGCATCACCATGCCCGCCTTCCAGATTGCGGGCGGCATCCTTCTGTTCCTCACCGCGCTCGACATGCTGTTCGACCGGCGCACGCAGCGCCGTTCGGGCCATGCGGCGCGGGTGCCGGACCCGTCGGTCTTTCCGCTGGCCATGCCGCTGATCGCGGGTCCCGGGGCGATGGCCTCGATGATCCTGCTGGTCAGCCAGTCGGGCAGTTGGGGCGGCACGCTGGCGGTGCACGGGGTGATGCTGGCGGTGCTGGCGATCGTGATGGCGCTGTTCCTCCTGGCCACCCCGATCGAGCGCGCGCTGGGCGAGACCGGGACGATGGTGGTCACCCGCCTGCTGGGCATGCTTCTGGCCGCGCTTTCCGTTCAATTCGTGCTGAACGGGGCGCGCGGGGCCGGGGTGATCTGACGCCCGCCCTTGGCGCAACCGCCGCAGGGCCCTACATTCACGCTCTGGAGGTGCCCGATGGAGCGGTTTTCCCAACTGACCGACGGCCAGACCGAAAGGCTGGTCTATCTGGTGATCCTGCTGGTGGCGCTGGGCAGCTATGCCGTCGTGTCGTCGCACGGGCGCATCGCCACCCAACTGCGCCACATGGTGCTCTGGGGGCTGCTGATCACCGGCGTCGCGGCGGGCTATGCGCTGTGGGACGGGATGCGCATGGGCTCCAGCGCGGTGCAGACGGCGGATGGCGGCGGTCTGGTGGTGCGGCGCGGGTTCGACGGCCATTTCCACCTGACGCTGGCGCTGACCGGCCCCTCGGGCGTGGCGCATCCGGTGCGCTTCATCGTCGACACCGGCGCCAGCGACATGGTGCTGACCCGCGCCGATGCGGCAAAGCTGGGGTTCGGCGCCTCGGACCTGCGGTTTCTGGGCATCGCCCGCACCGCCAACGGCACGACGCGCACCGCGCAGGTCACGCTGGCGCGCGCCGAGCTGGAAGGGCATCAGGCAACCCGGGTGCGCGCGCTGGTCAACGAGGGCGAGTTGCACGCCTCGCTTCTGGGCATGGGGTATCTCGAACGGTTCGCCCGCATCGAGATCGCCCGCGACCAGTTGCGCATCACCTTCTGACCAAGCGGGGGCTGACCCGGCGGCGGTCGCTCAGGCCGCTTCCGTCCGGCGCTGGACGCACAGCGCCCGGGCCGCCAGCCCCGATGCGTTCTCCAAGGACAGCACCGCCTCGAGCGAGGCGTTGCAGCCGACCAGATCCTGCAAGGTCACAGGGTCCAGCGTGGCATAAAAAGCCTCGACCGCGCGGGCGAGGTGCCCCGAGACCCGGCAGATCCCCTTCAGGGGGCAATGGTTGTCCGAGGTCGCGCATTCGATGAAGGGCAATTCCCCCTCGACCGCGCGAAACAGGGCGCCGATGCTGATCTCGTCGGGCGAGCGGGCCAGAACGAACCCGCCGTGCCGCCCGCGCAAGGTGGTGATGAAGCCGGTCTGGCCCAACTGGTTCACGACCTGCGCGAGGTGATTTTCGGACGCCGCGATCAGCGTCGCCACGTCGCTCTTTCGCACGACGCGCTCGGGATTGGCGGCACAGACCATCAGGGTGCGCAGGGCAAGCGTGGTTCGGGTGGTCAGTCGCATGGGGCTCTCCGATGCGCACGGGCGCTTTTGTTGTCCCCTAAGGTTACGTTTGGAAGTGCGTCCGCGCCTTGATCAAGATCAACTGCAACGAAGCCGGACCGGCGTATCCTGCCGCCAGGGCGCCGGATCGGGTGACAGGATGTCGCAGGCGGGCGGGGCGGTATGCCTTTGCATTCCGAAAGGTGCTCGCCTAAATACGAATTCATACATTCGAATGTAACATCTGGGAGGGATGCCATGGGCCGGATCGACAGGATGGACGCGACGCGGCGGGGGTTCCTGGGGCTTGCAGCGGGCAGCGCCGCGCTGGTCGCGACGGGCGGGCGGGCTCAGGCGCAAGGGGTGCGCACCTCGGCGCGCATCGCCATCCTTGGTGCCGGGGCGGGGGGCACGGCGATTGCGAACCGGCTGGCCAACCGGCTGGAGGGCGCGACGATCACCATCATCGACGGGCGCCAGCAGCATTGGTATCAGCCGGGGTTCACGCTGATCGCAGCGGGGTTGCAGACCGCCAGCTATTCGATCAGCCGCACCGGCGACTGGCTGCCTAGCGGGGTCGAATGGATTGCCGAATACGCCGCCAACCTCGACCCGGTCACGCAGCGCATCACGACGAGGGGCGGGCGCCGGCCGGCGGTTTGAGGTGGCAGGAAGAGGCGGTAGTGGCGGGTGCCGGCCTTCGGGTCGGTGAAGCTTGCCCGGAGGATCCTGCCGGTGTTGCCGGTGTTGCCGGTGTTGCCGTGGTTGCTGTGGTCGCCAGTGTTGTCGGAGCTCTCGGTGTTCTGGGCGCCGTCCTGGCCACTACCCTCGGCAGCGGCGGGCTGTCTGTCCC
>CALEZJ010000257.1 GCA_937927885.1 uncultured Paracoccaceae bacterium
CTGGTGACCATCGAGGACCTGCTGGAGCAGGTGGTGGGCGAGATCGACGACGAACACGACACCGAGGACGAGAACCTGTGGACCGAGGACGAGCCCGGCGTCTGGCAGGTGCAGGCGCGCGCGATGCTGGATGACCTGCGTCAGGCGCTGGGCGCCGACCTGCGCGAGGCGACCGGGGATGACGACGTGGATACGCTGGGCGGGCTGGTCTATCTGCTGGTCGGCCGGGTGCCCGCGCGTGGCGAGGTCGTGGCCCATCCCGCCGGGCACGAGATCGAGGTGCTGGACGCCGATCCGCGCCGGGTCAAGCGGCTGCGGTTGCGGCTGAAGGGGGGCGTCGAGGCCCCTGCCCCCAGCGATCCGGCTGACTGAGTGCGCTTTCGGCTGCCCTCGCTCAAGGGCTGCGAGCGCTGCGCCCTGGGACTGGCCGTGGTGCTGGGGCCGCTGGCGGCGCTGGGTCAGGCGCCCTGGGGGCTGTGGCCGCTGACGCTGCTGGCGCTGGCCGGGGTGATGGCGCTGGTCGCGGGCGCGCCCTCGGCGGGTCGGGCCTTTCTTCGCGCTTGGGCAGCGGGCGGGGCGCAATTCGGGATCGCGCTGGGCTGGCTGATCGAACCCTTTCTGGTCGATGCCGCCGCGACCGGCTGGATGGCGCCCTTTGCGGTGGCCCTGATGGCCTTTGGCCTGGCGCTGTTCTGGGGCGGGGCGGCGGCGCTGGCGGTGGCAGCGGCGCGCGGGTCCGTGGCCCGGCTCTGGCTGTTCGCGCTGATGATGCTGGGTTTCGAGGCCCTGCGCGGCTGGGTATTCACCGGGTTTCCCTGGGCGATGCTGGGCCATGTCTGGATCGGCACGCCGGTCGACCAGATCGCGGCGCTGGGCGGCGCGCTGTCCCTGAGTGCCCTGGCGCTGGCGCTGTCGGCCGGGCTGGTCACGGCGGGCCTGCGGCTGGCCGAGGGGCGGGCGGCGCGCGCCGCGCTGGCGCGCGTGCTGGCGCTGGCGGCGCTGGCGGCGGCGTGGGTCTGGGGCGGGGCGCGGCTGGCCGAACCCCCGCCCGAGCCGCCGGGGATCACCCTGCGTCTGGTGCAGGCCAATGTGCCGCAGGATCTGAAATGGCGCCCCGACCTGGTCGAGGGGTTCTTTTTCCGCCATCTCGATCTCAGCGCGGGGCCGCCCGTGGATCTGGTGATCTGGCCGGAAACCGCAGCGCCGTTCTTTCTGGACCGGCCCGGCGACGGGCTGGCCATGGCGGCCGAGGCGGCGGCGGCGCCCGTGGTCATGGGGCTGCAACGGCGTCATGTCGGGGTGGACGGGGTGCGGCGCTATTTCAAC
Organism: uncultured Paracoccaceae bacterium; assembly: GCA_937927885.1. Lineage (GTDB taxonomy): Bacteria > Pseudomonadota > Alphaproteobacteria > Rhodobacterales > Rhodobacteraceae > Pararhodobacter. Next base: position 1,327 of record CALEZJ010000257.1, read on the forward strand.
TCGCTCGCCGTGCTGGACCGGGCGGGCACGGTGCAGGCGGTCTATGACAAGCACCATCTGGTGCCCTTTGGCGAATACATCCCGCTGATCGGTCCCTGGGCCGAGGCGCGGGGCTGGTCGGGCCTGGCAGCGCAGGTGCTGACGGGCTACACGCCCGGGCCGGGACCCGCGCTGCTGGATCTGGGCCCGGCCGGGATGGCGCTGCCGCTGATCTGCTACGAGGCGGTCTTTCCGCGCAACCTGCGCACGCTGGCGCGGCCCGACTGGGTCTTGCAGATCACCAACGACGCCTGGTTCGGCAGCGCCTCGGGCCCCTGGCAGCATCTGGCGCAGGCGCGGCTGCGGGCCGTGGAAACCGGTCTGCCGCTGGTGCGCGCGGCCAATACCGGCGTGTCGGCGGTGATCGACGCGCGCGGGCGCATCACCGCGAGCCTGGGGCTGAACGAGACCGGCGGGCTGGACGCCCCCCTGCCCGGCGCGCGCCCGGCGACGCCCTATGCAAGGCTGGGCGACACACCCTGGCATGTCTTGCTGGTCCTTGCCGGGCTGGGCGCGCTCCTGGCCGCGTGGCGGCGGCGCAATCGGGTTGACGCGGGCCCGCAGGCGCGGTAGCGCGGTGAAATTCCCGTCACAACGGCTTCCTGGCGTGACGGCAGACCCCAATGGAGCACTTTCCCGATGACTCGCCAGAATTACGTCTTCACCTCGGAATCCGTGTCCGAGGGGCACCCCGACAAGGTTTGCGACCGCATCTCGGATGCCGTCCTCGATGCGCTGATCGCCGAGGAACCCCATGCCCGTGTCGCCTGCGAGACCTTTGCCACCTCGTCGATGGTGGTGATCGGCGGCGAGGTGGGTCTGAGCGACCCCGAGCGGCTGAAGGATTACATGGGGCGCATTCCCCAGATCGCCCGCGACTGCATCCGCGACATCGGCTATGAGCAGGAAAAGTTCCACTGGAACACCTGCCATGTGCTGAACTTCCTGCACGAGCAATCCGCCCATATCGCGCAGGGCGTCGACCGCGACGGCGCCGGGGATCAGGGGATCATGTTCGGCTATGCCGTGGATGAGACCCCCGAACTGATGCCCGCGCCGATCCAGTATGCCCATGCGATCCTGCGCAGGCTGGCCGAGGTGCGCAAGGCCGGGCTGGAGCCCACGCTGCGCCCGGACGCGAAGTCGCAACTGTCGGTGCGCTACGAGAATGGCAAGCCGGTCGAGGTGACCTCGATCGTGCTGTCGACGCAGCATGAAAGCGAAAGCCAGACCTCGGACGACATCCGCGCCATCGTCGAGCCCTATATCCGGCAGGTGCTGCCTTCGGGCTGGATCACCGAGAAAACCGAATGGTGGGTCAACCCGACCGGGACCTTCGTCATTGGCGGCCCGGATGGCGACGCGGGCCTGACCGGCCGCAAGATCATCGTGGATACCTATGGCGGCGCGGCACCGCATGGCGGCGG
>CALEZJ010000258.1 GCA_937927885.1 uncultured Paracoccaceae bacterium
TTCCAACAATGGGAAGGTCAAGCCCTGTGTCAGAAAAGCTGAAACTTGCTTCTGCGCCCTTGACCTTCCAACGGTGGGAAGCCCTATCTGCCTTTTCATCAACCAGATAAAAGGGGCGCCTTATGCAGTTTCATATCGAGAACATGACCTGCGGCGGATGCGTTCGGGGCGTCGCCCGGGCCATTCAGACCGTGGATCCGACCGCGACCGTCGACGCCGATCCTGCCTCGCGCAGGGTCACGGTCCAGTCCAGCCAGCCCAGTACCGCCTTCCTGCCCGCCCTTGAAGCGGCCGGGTTTTCGGCAACGATCCAATAAGGAGAAACCTGATGAAAAAACTGTCCTTCGCATTTCTGCTTGGTGCCGCGATTGCGGCCGGCGGCTTGACCTACGCGCAGTCACAGATGAGCCAAGGTGGCCACGGGGCCATGAACCACGGCGCCATGGATCATGGAGCGCACGGCGCCCAGGTCGCGACCAGCGACAATCCGGTCATCGCCGCCTACATGGCCGCCAATGACCGGATGCACGCCGATATGGCCATCGAGTTCACCGGCGATGCCGATGTGGATTTCGTTCGCGGCATGATCCCCCACCACCAGGGCGCCATCGACATGGCCCGCGTGGTGCTGGAACATGGCTCCGACCCCGAGATCCGGGCCCTCGCCGAAGAGGTTATCGGTGCCCAGGAAGGCGAGATCGCCATGATGCGCGCATGGTTGGCCGCCCGTGGCCTGCAGTGAACTCGAGGCGGCGGGCGGACAGGCCCGCCGCCGCGCCATGCGGTGGGGAACAACACCACGATCGAAGGGTTGAAGGACGGGGCGGGCAGACGGCCCCTGTCCCTCCTAGATCCGAGCCGCGCCGCGACAACCGGAGAAACGCTGATGCCCGATCCCGCGATCAAGCATGCAAGCCTGTACCGGATGGTCATGCCGGAACACACCTGCCCCTGGGGCCTCAAGGCGCTGGACCTGCTGCAGCGCGAAGGGTTCGAGGTCGAGGACCTTCACCTGACCTCGCGCGCCCAGACCGACGCATTCATGGCCGCGCAGGGCGTGAAAACCACGCCCCAGGTCTTCATCGGCGACGACCGCATCGGCGGCTATGACGACACGCTGCGCCACTTCCGCAAGGCGCCCGCCGACCCAGACGCCACCAGCTTTGCGCCCGTCGTCGCGCTGTTCGCCATGGCCGCCGCCATGGCGGCCGCGGTCAGCTGGGCGGCCTTCGGTGCCGTGGCCACTATCGCGGCGGCCGAATGGTTCATCGCCATCGCGATGTGCCTGCTGGCGCTGCAAAAGCTCAAGGATATCGAGTCCTTCTCGACCATGTTCCTCAACTACGACCTGCTGGCGCAGCGCTGGGTGCGGTACGCCTATCTCTTCCCGTTCGGCGAGGGGCTGGCCGGCCTGCTGATGGTCGCCGGGGCGCTGATCTGGGTGTCGGTCCCGATCGCGCTGTTCATCGGTACGGTGGGCGCGGTTTCGGTGTTCAAGGCGGTCTACATCGACCGGCGCGAGCTGAAATGCGCCTGCGTCGGCGGCGATAGCAATGTTCCGCTGGGGTTCGTGTCGCTGACCGAGAACCTGATGATGGTCGGCATGGCGATCTGGATGCTGGTCAAGCCTGCGGGCATGGGGATCGGGCACTGACACGGCCACGCCGCCCCCGGTTCGTGTTCCGACGAAGCACTTCCCGCTAGGTCCGCCTGACAGCTCCGCCGACCGCCGAAAGTGCGAGGGCCAAGACGGCACCTGCCAGCAAGGCGAACTTCACGGTGGTCACAATGCCCAGAACCGAAGCAGTTGCCGAGGTCTCGGGGAATACCCCCAGCAGATGAAAGATGATCGCGTTCTCCGCCATGTCGGCGCAGAAGAACCCGACCGCCAATCCCGCCGCGACCTGCGGAAGACGTTTCGGCCGTCCTGTCAGCCGCAGATGGCGCGTCGTCAACAGAAACAGCGCCAGAATGGCAAGCGGAAAGGCAAAGTCACCGCTGTACATCATCACCCGATACACCGCGCGCCCCTGTTCTCCGAAACCATCGATCCTTGCCAGAACCTCGGCCGGGTCGAAGCTGGGGCTCTGATCGAACAGGCGCCCCTCGGTGATCGCGGCGGTTACCGACTTCTTGCCGCCCGGGATGGGCAGAAGATGGGTAGCCGCGAAAATGGCGGCGAGGGCCAGCGCCGACAGGACGACCGGCAGGATCGAGAGCCGGGCAGGACGCAGAGCGCCGGGTTGCCCTTGAGGCCCTGCCGAGGGCATACTGATCGGGCGCGGTGGCCGTGGCGGAACGGCGGGGTCTTCCATGTGGCGGTCTATGGTCATGTCCATACCTTGCTGGGGAACCGTCGGCGATGCGGCCGGGTTGGTGGCCTGGCGGGAACATTTGCGCCAGAGAGAGTGAGCCGGACCAGTGACAGAGCCGACGCCGATGCCCGTAAACGGACAGAAGGCTCGTGCTGTCCGGAATCGTCACGACGATGGATCAGTTCCTGATCGCAGGGTGTCACGGACACGACGCACGCTATTGCAGGCGTTCTTTGTGCTGCTCGAAGAGCGCCCCTATGACACCATCACCGTGACGGAGATCTGTGAGAGAGCCGAGGTCGGCCGCTCGGCATTCTACGAACATTTTGCCGGCAAGGACTCCCTTTTTCGCACTGCGTTCGAACGCCTGGAGGGGGAACTCGCGCGCGCGCTGGAACGCGAACACGGCGCGCAAGCGGATGTCATGGCAAGACGGCGGGTTGTGTTGCAGACCCTGTTTCGGCACGCCGCAGACCATGCGCGGCTGTACCGTGCGATTGCGCGTCAGCACTCCAGCCGCATCGCCGATGTCATGATCAGCAATATCCTGGCACCCTATCTACTGTCGGTGCTCGATCCCGGGAACGAAGTGCCTAGGCATGTGCTGGAGCTTCGGCTGGCCGCGACACAGGCGGCCCTGTTGGCAGCCCTGCACTGGTGGCTCGACCGCGGAGCGCGGCTGGACGTCGACACCATCGTTGACGAGATGATGTTGATTCACCCCAAGGGAACAAGGGGCTGGCCAGGAGAGGTGCCATCGTGAGACGTTATGCCATTTGTGCCGCGCTGGCCGTGATTGCCACCGCGCAGCCCTTGGGTGCCGATGTCCCTCTCGGCCGAGCACTTTACGCCGAGCATTGTGCGGCCTGTCACGGCGCGGATCTTGAGGGCGCGCCCGACTGGCAGCGCCGCGGGCCCGACGGCCGCTTCCCCGCCCCCCCGCATGACGAGACCGGCCACACTTGGCATCATGGCGACGCAATGCTGTTCGACTACACGCGCCGCGGCGGACAGGCTTTTCTCGACGACCTGGGGGTGAGGTTCGATTCCGGCATGCCCGCCTTCGACGACGTACTGAGTGACGCCGAGATCAAGGCGATCCTGGCCTATATCAGGTCAACCTGGCCCGAGCGGATACGCGCGTTTCAGGCAGAGCGCACCGCAGCGGAGGGCGCAGATTAGGTAAGGCACCGATTACGAGCCGAGGGGCCGCCCGACGCAGGAGAAAAACGACGTGGCAACCAAGCCGCAATCTGCTGTGCTCGCCTGGCTCGACCGGCATTTCTCGGTCGAGCTGCCATTCCTGCGATTTGCCCGGAATGTCGTTCTGCTCTCGCTCGCCGGCCTCGCGCCGACCCTCGCGCTCTACATCGCGCTGACGCCAGGACTGTGGCCGCATCTGCTGGCCACAGACGCGGCACTGGCGCGTTTCCTGCGGCAGATAGCCACCAATGGCCTGCCGGTTGTCTTTGTCGTCAATGCCTTCGGCCTGATCCTTTTTGCGCAACTGCGGAGCCGCCGGCTGAGCCCGGCGCGCGTACTTGCCATCGACCTTCCTGCCCGCATCGGCGCCTTCATCGCGCTGCATCTGGTGATCTATCCGGCTTCGGCGCTGATGTTCGGCTCGTTCGGCGGCGAACCGGTGCAGGGGCTTCGGGTCGTCGGGCCGACGCTGACCCAGTCAGCCGCCTTCGCAAACCTCTCCGGCGTCTATCTCTATGCCACGCTCATCAGCGCCCTGCCGCTGCATATGGCGATGGTCGGCGCCGTGCTGAAGGGGCGCCTCATGTCGCTGCCGCTGCTGATCGCCGTCGCGCTGGCCATCTTCGGGGTGCAGGCACTGCTGCTCACGGGTTTTTCGCACTTGCTGTAGGACGCGAGACTCACATCCCGCGGTGATCGTGGTGGCCG
>CALEZJ010000259.1 GCA_937927885.1 uncultured Paracoccaceae bacterium
AGCGCCTTGAGAAACGCCTGCGAGGCGCGCGATTGATCGGTGCCCTCGCCCGACAATTGCCAGCGATCGGCAGGCTGGACCCTGACCACGACGCGCGTGAAATCCGCATGCTCGCCCGCCGTGACCGTCGCCACCTGCGCCTGAAGCGGCAAGGCCTGGGCGAGGAGAACCAGCAGGACGAACACCGCACGACGCATCAGGCCGCCTCGCGCTTGAGGTTGCGCATGGCTTCCTCGAGGTCGCCGTAAGTCGGACGGACGTGATGCGGCGTGTTCTGTCGGCCGACCTCGATGCACATGTTGGCCGGGTGATTGTGCAGATTGGCGATCAGGACCTCGCGAATCAGGCGGTAGAAGTGGCTGTCATCGGTAATCACCGACTGCATCTTGGTGGCGAAGGGGCCGACAAAGCCATAGGCGAGGAACACCCCCAGGAAGGTGCCGACCAGCGCCCCGCCGATCAATCCACCCAGGACTTCCGGTGGCTGGTCGATCGCGGCCATGGTCTTGATCACGCCCAGAACGGCTGCGACGATCCCCAGTGCGGGCAAGCCATCGGCCACCGTCTGCATCGCGTGGCTGGAATGGAGGGCGTGGTGCAGGCTTGCATCCATGCGCTTGTCCAGGACCTCCTCGACCTGCATCGGATCGTCATAGCTGAGCGTCATCGACCGCAGCGTGTCGCAGATGAGTTCGCTTGCCTCGTGGTCCTTCTGGATCTTCGGATAGCGAGAGAAGATGCTGGAGGTTTCCGGCGTTTCGATATGTTCCTCGAGCGCGACAGGGTTCTGGCGGGCAAGGCGGATGAGTTCGAACAGGAGACACAGGAGGTCGCGGTAGTCGGCGGGCTTCCATGACGGGCCCTTGAACACCTTGCCGATGTCCTTGAGCGCCTGTTTGACGCTGGCGCCGTCGTTGGCGATCAGGAAGGCGCCCACGGCCGCCCCCCCGATCATGGTCATCTCGAAGGGAAGCGAGTGCAGGATGATGCCGAATTTTCCGCCCGCGGCGACATAGCCGCCAAAGACCATCGTGAATACGACGATGATGCCGATGAGTCCGATCATGCTCCGCTCCGCTCAGGATGTCGTGACTGTGACGCCAGGATGTTAAGAAAGTATTCGAGCCGCTCAGTCCCGGGGAACCAGGGCGTTTCGTCCGGCGACGATGGCGCTGAGGGCGTAGGCCTGCCGGGGAGGAAGCCCGGCCAGGATCGACGCCGCCACGGGGGGCGAGAGGCGCGCGAGGAAACCGGCGGCGAACTGGGGTTCCATTTCCGCAAAGACCGCTGCCGCGTCCTCGGGTTTCATGGCCTCGTAGACACTGACGAGGCGAAGGATGTCGTCTTCGGCCGCCCGGTCCGCGAGCGCCATGGTCGCAGCAAGATCGGCTTCGGCGGTTTCGAGCGCGGCGATCTGGGTGCGAAGGCGTTCCTCGGCGGCGGCGAGCAGCGCCTCGCGTTCGCGAATCGCGGCCTCGCGCCCGGAAATGTCCTGTTCGCGCGCGCGCAGATCCAGGGTCAGGGCGGCGTCGGAAACCGGGCTCGAGCGCAGGGCCGCCGTCTGGACCAGGGCCGCGTCCGGCGCGGAGTCCCGCCCGGCGGACCGATTGTCCTGGGCAAGGGCGATGCTGGCGCCGGACAGCGACTTGAGGAGGGCCGCGGCGACAAAAAGCGCGACCAGGGCGGGCAGGATGCGCGGGCCGCGCCGCCTGGGGCGAGGGGACGTAACGCCGGGCATCACAGGGCCCCCGGAGCCTGGCGGCGACGCAGGACCCGCGCGCGCTGCGCGGGGTCCGCCTGGGGCTCGGGCTCGGGCTCGGCCCTGCGCCGCACCGGGTCGGCAGGCCAGGAGGCAGGCGGCCAGATCGAGGGCGCGCGCACGGGATCGCGCGTGCCCTCGTGCGGTGGCTCGCGGTCTTCGGGCAGGTCGTGCATCGAGGCCACGAGGAGTTCAAGCCTGCGCGCCACCGCCTCGGCGCGGTCGGTCTGGCCATCGAGCGTGCCACGGGCTCGCCCGGCGGCGTCCTGGGCGGCTTTCAGCGACCGGGTCAGATCATCGACCTGCCGCGACAGCACGGCGATCGCGCTGCCCATGCCGCCTTCGAGCGAGCCGAGGGCCCGCAAGCGGCGGGACAGGATGAAGCAGTAAAAGGCGGCGCCCAGCGAAGCGGCGGCCAGGAAGAGATCGGACAGGAACTGCATGGCGAACCTCAGTTGAAGACGAATTCGATGACCAGAAGATCGTTGACCGCCCCGGGGCCGGTCACGATCCGGACGCGGCGCAGCATCTGACCGCGCAGGCGCAGGAGGGCGGCGGGTTCCTCGATCTCATGCGGGTCGAGGGCGCGCAGATAGATGTTCAGCACATCCACGATGCGCGGCATCAGGCGCTGCACCTCGGCCGCATGGGCGGTGGGGACCTCGAGCTGAGCGGAAAAACGCAGGTGTCGCGATTCGCTGCGGGGCCCCAGATTGATCGTGATCGGATCCATCGGCACGAAGGTGACGCCCGCCGTGGCAGGGCCTGCCGATCGCGGCGCCTGGGCTGAAAGGGGCGATTCGCCCGCCCCCCCGATCAGCGGGTCGAGCAGCCCCAGATAGAGCGTCGCGAATCCGCCCGCGCCCCCCGCAAGGGCCAGGACGAAGCCCAGAATCAGGGGAAATTTCGATGGTTTCTTGATGGGTTGTGCGGCCTGGGCGGGGCTGGACATGGTGATGCGACTTTCCTGATCGGGTCCTGATCCGAATCCTGTTTTCGCATGGTCTGGCTAACCGATTGTTAATCGAAACCCCTCATGGATGGTGCCACAGGGACAGAACGTCCGAAAAAGGGTGCACCGTGGAACAGCTCCTCACCGTCTGGAATGCACTGGAAACGCGCCGCCGCGTGATCGTGATCGCTGCGACACTCGGTGTGTTTCTGTCGGTCCTCGCACTTGCCCGTCTGGCCACCCAGCCCGGCATGGCCCTGCTCTACGCAGGGCTCGACGGGGCGCCCGCAGGCGAGGTGATCCAGGCCCTCGACCAGCGCGGCATCCCCTATGAGGTGCGCGGGGACGCGATCTATGTCGCGGCCTCGATGCGTGACGAAACGCGCATGGCCCTTGCCGCGCAGGGTCTGCCGGCCAACACGTCGACCGGCTATGAATTGCTCGATGGCCTGACCGGCTTTGGCACGACCGCGCAGATGTTCGATGCCGCCTTCTGGCGCGCCAAGGAGGGCGAACTGGCCCGCACCATCATGGCCAGCAACCGGGTGCGTCTGGCGCGGGTCCATATCGCCCAGGGGTCGACGCAGCCTTTCCGGCGGGATCAGCGGCTCTCGGCCTCGGTCACCGTGACGCCCGCGGGCGAGGCGATGACACCGCAGCAGGCACAGGCCCTGCGCTTCCTCGTGGCCTCGGCGGTTGCCGGGCTCAGCCCCGAGGATGTGTCGGTCATCGATGCGACGGTCGGCATGGTGATCGGTGACGACACCAGCCCCGGCGCGCAGGGCGCGGACCGGGCCGATCTGCTGCGCCGGAACGTCGAGAGGTTGCTGGCCGCGCGGGTCGGCCCGGGGCGGGCGGTTGTCGAGATCAACGTCGAGACCGTGACCGACCGTGAAACCATTGTCGAGCGGCTGATCGACCCCGGCTCGCGGGCCGCAATCAGTCAGGAAACCGAAGAGCGCAACGCGACGGCGAGCGATTCGCGCGGCGCCGGCGTGTCGGTGGCGTCGAACCTGCCCGACGGGGATGCCGCCGGGGGGGATGGTCAGTCGCAATCGCGCGAAGTGCTTTCACGGTCGCGAACCGATTGGCAGGTCAGCCAGACCAGCCGCGAAATCGCGCGCGAGCCGGGATCGATCCGCCGGTTGACCGTGGCGGTCCTGGTGGACGGGGTGCGCAGCGTCGATGCATCGGGCGTTCCGCAATGGTCCGCCCGACCGGACGAGGAACTCGCGGCGCTGCGCGAACTGGTCGCCTCGGCGGTGGGATACGACGAAGCGCGCGGCGATGTGATCACCCTGCGCTCGCTCCCCTTCGAGCCCCTGGCCCAGGACCTCGGGACGGCGGGCGGCGCAGGCTGGGTCGCGGGACTGGGGCTCGACGTCATGGGACTGATCCGGCTGGCCGCGCTGGCCGCGGTCACATTGTTCCTGGGCCTTTTCGTGTTGCGTCCCCTGTTGCGTCCCGCTGCCGGGCGCGACGCAGGGGCAGAGGGGCTTGCACCCTTTGCCGCCCTCCCGGCGGTCGCAGGCCCTGTCCTGACCGGCGAGATCGATGGGGCCGAGGGTGGTCAGCCCGTCATTTCGGGCGTTGCCCTTGCCGGGGTCGCGACGGGTGCCGAACGCGCCGTCGAGGCGCCCGACCCGGTCGAGCGGATGCGCGCGCTGATCGCCGAACGGCAGGATGAGACGCTGGAAATCCTGCGCAGCTGGATGGAAGAACCCGAGGAGAACCGCTGATGGCGCATCCCCTGCGTCTGGAGGTGTTCGAGATCGCCGATATTCCCGCCGGGCCCGCCCTGATGCTGCCCGACGAGATCGAGGACATCCGCCTGAGCGCCTATGAGCGCGGCTATCTTGCCGGCTGGCAGGACGGAGGCGCCCAGGTCGAAACCGAGGCCGCCGCGCGCCGCAGCGGGATCGAGCGGCAGATCGAGAAGCTCGACTTCACCTATCACGAGGCGCGGAGCCATGTGCTGGCGGCGCTCAGGCCGGTGCTGGAGGCGATGGTCGAAACCGTCTTGCCGATGGCGGCGCGTGCCTCGGTGGTGCCGGTCGTCATCGAGGCGCTGACACCCCTGGTGCAGGCCGCCGCCGAGGCGCCGATATCCCTTCGCCTGCCGCCGGGCAGCCGCGCCGGGTTCGAGGCGGCGATCGAGGGGCTGGTCCTGCCGCCCCTGCAGATCGAGGAAACCGCGGATCTGGCCGAGGGACAGGCGGAATTCGTGCTGGGAACCTGCGAAACCCGGATCGACCTGACCCATGCCGCAACCCGGATCGCCGATGCGGTCCAGCAATTCTATGCCATCCAATGCGAGGAGAGTCGCCGTGCATGATGCCGTCCCCGAAAGACCTGGCCCTTCCGGCAGTCTCGCGCAGGGCGCCTTTGCCCAGGTTCCCATCGAGATCGTCGTCGCGGTGGGCCGTGCCCGCCCCTTGGTGCGCGACCTCCTGCGCCTGCAGCGCGACTCGGTCCTGCCGCTGGACCGGCGGGTCGAGGACCCGGTCGAACTCTTTGTCGGGGATCGGCTGATCGCGCGCGGCACGCTCGAGGAACTCGACGGGGACTTCGCCGGCCAGATGGCGGTGCGGCTGACCGAAGTGGCCGACCTGTCACGCGGGATCTGATCCATGACACGGCTCTGGATCCTCTGCGCGGGGCTGATGATGGCGTCCTGGCCCGAAATCGCCCTGGCGCAGGAACTGACCCTGTCGATGGGCGAGGGCGGCAGCTTTGCCCTGCGGTCGGTCCAGTTGATCGTGCTGATGACCTTGCTCAGCCTGGTTCCCGGGCTCTTGATCATGATCACCTGCTTTCCGTTCATCGTCACCGTGCTGGCGATCCTGCGGCAGGCCATCGGCCTGCAACAGTCGCCGCCGGGGATGCTGCTGACCACTCTGGCGCTGTTCCTGACCTATTTCGTGATGGAGCCGGTGTTCACCGCGGCCTGGGCGGCCGGCATGGTCCCGCTCGAAGCCGGCCAGATCGGCGTCGAAGAGGCGGTGATGCGCGCGCTCGACCCCTTTCGCAGCTTCATGGTGGCCCGGATCGCACCGGAGACCTGGAACGGCCTGGCGGCCCTGCGCCCCGATGCCCCGGTCTTT
>CALEZJ010000260.1 GCA_937927885.1 uncultured Paracoccaceae bacterium
GCACTCGCCGTCGGCCTTCTCTTGCTGGTGCAGACCCCTGCTACCGCGCAAGACCAATCCCAGCCGCATTCGGAAACCTATCTGGCGGGTGTCGTACAGACGCCGACAGAGAACATACCACCGGTCCAGGTGATTGCGCGCTATCCGCTGCCGCTGATGAGCGGCGGCGTGAATGATTTCTCAGGACTCCATACCCGTGACGGGGTGAACATCCTTCTGGTCTCGGATGCTGGTTTCATCGTCTCCGCACGGTTGCAGCGCAACTATTCGCAGGCGATCACCGGTATCGAGTTGCGGCAGGTGGCGGTGCTGAATGATGGACAGGGGCAACCGCTGGGCACCTCGCGCCGCCATGCCGAGGATATTACCGTAGGTCGGGACGGCAGCCTCTATATCGCCTTCGCCCAGTACAACCGCGTGGTGCGGTATCACCAGTTCGGCGGGCAGGCGGAAACCCTGCCCTCGCACGAGGATTTCGACCGGTTGCGCTCGGGTCAGGGACTGGAATCTCTGGCGATGGCCCCTGACGGTATCCTGCATGCCGTCCCCGAGGCCGCCGCGCGCGCGACCTATGGCATTCCGTCGTATCGCTGGGTCAATGGCGCGGTCGACGCCTCGTTCCGATTGCCGACCGAGGGTAATTTCCGCCCAGTCGCTGCGGATTTCGGACCGGATGGACTACTCTATGTCCTCGAACACGCGTCGGATGGGGGAGGATTGCGGATCCAGGTTCGCCGCGCCCGTGTCAATGGCCGGGCGATCAGCACCCCACAGGTGGTCATGCGTTCGTCGCCCGGACAATTCGGCAACCTCGAGGGGCTGTCGGTGTTTCGTGACTGGAATGGGCGCATTCGGCTTCTGATGGTCTCGGACGACAACCACGGCACCGGCAGCAGCGAGTTGATTGACGTTGCGCTGAACCGCTGAGGCGATTGTATCCCGGGGCGACGCACCTTACCTGAATGGGGCAAATGACCGGGGAATTGCCGTGAGCAAGACCGAATCCAGTGTGGAACCTGCAATACCGACCCTCTGGCTTGTGGGCAAGACAGGGGCCGGAAAGACCTCGCTGATGCAGGCGCTGACCGGGGCAGGCGGTGTGGGTGACGGCTTTTCCCCCGCGACCCGGGCTTCGCAACTCCATGATTTTCCAAAAGATGACCCCGTGGTCCGGTTTCTGGACACCCGCGGCCTGGGAGAAGCCGGGTACGATGCCTCTGCCGATCTCGCCCAGGCCGAGGCGCGCGCGCAGGCGGTTTTGGCCGTGGTGCGGCTGGACGATGCCGTGCAGGCGCCGGTTGTCTCGGTGCTTCGTTCCACACAATTGCCAGTGCTGATTGTCTTTACGGGTGCTGATCTGGTACCGGGTCCCGGTCCGCAGGAACGCGCCCGTGCCCACCTGCGGGCCCAGGTGGGGCGCGATCTGCCCTTTGTCACTCTGGCCCTGCCCGCCGATGGGCAGGTCACCGGGCTGGATACACTTCTGGACGCGCTCGACAGCGTGATGCCGACAGTTGCCAAGGCGCTGCGCCGTGCCGAGGAGGCGAGGAGTTTTGCCGCCCTGCGGCCGTTGGTCTTGCGCTATTCCGCGATGGCGGCGGCAGGCGATGTGGTTCCCGTGGCGGGGCTGGCTGTGGTGCCCGCAGCACAAGGGGCAATGCTGCATGCCCTTGCGGCGCGTCAAAAGGTATCGCTGACCCCGGCGCGTCTGGCGGTGTTGGGCTCGGCGCTGGGGCTTGTCACGCTGGCCCGGATGGCGGCGGGCCACGCGCTTCGGCAGGGGGCGAAACTGGTGCCGGTTGCAGGCCAGACATTGGGGGTCGCCATGGCAGCAGGTACCAGCTACGCGACAACCTATGCGTTGGGACGCGCGGCCTCGGCTTGGCTTCATGGCGTGGCCCGTGGCGCGCCTGCGGATACCGCGTCGTTACGTGCCCTTTACGACCAGGCCTTGACGGGGGCCAGAGATGCCACCCGCTGACCCTGGCGGCGGGACACTGCGCGCCCGATTGCTGCGCAGCGACAGGGTGATCCTGGCCCTTGTTCTGATCCTGCCCCTTGCCGTTTCCAGCGTCCTGGGCTTTGTCTGGTTGCAGGAGCGTGGATGGCTTTTGTGGTTCGCGGCGGGTTGCGCTGGGTTCTATGCCGCGCTTCGGCTGGGTTTTGCCATTCTGCATCGGGTCCGGCCACCTAGCACCGGTGACGATACGCTGCGTCAGGTCGCCAGCCCCAAGGCGGATCCCGAGTGGAACGAAGCCGAGCGCGCCGCCTACGAGCGGGCCCGCACGCGCATCGCAGCGCGACTGCATGCGCCGATCCCGTGGGCCGATTTGCCGACCGAGGCCCTTTCCACGGTCGAGGACGTCGCCGCCGACCTGTCTGGCGGACGGCGTGGCATGCTGGATTTCACTCTTCCCGAAGCCTTGTTGCTGATCGATCGGGTGGCGCTGCGGTATCGGACGTTCCTGTTGACCCATGTCCCCTGGTCCGACCGGCTGTCGGCGCGTGCGCTGCATTGGATCTGGCGCAACCACGAGACCGCCACAGGCGCCCTCGAAACCGGCTCGCGGGCCTGGAGGGGCGCGCGACTGATCCTCAACCCAGCGGTCGCCCTGTTGCGCGAGGCCGAGCGTGCGCTGGCTACCCGCCTGCAAGAGCGGCTGACGGACGGCTTTCGCCGCGATGCCCAGGCGATGCTGCTCGAGGAGGCGGCGCTGGCGGCAGTCGACCTCTATTCCGGGCGCTTGAAGTTTCACGAAGCGGACCTTGCCCATCGCAGTGACCTGCGCCCCATCC
>CALEZJ010000261.1 GCA_937927885.1 uncultured Paracoccaceae bacterium
GCATTTCCGCCATGCCGATCGCCGATTTCGCCGCCGCCTTGACCGCCCGGGTGCGCCCCAGCCGCCCTGCGAATTCGCGCGGGGTGATCAGCAACAGCAGCGTCTGGGCCGCGTCGTTCATCGGCGCCAGTTGCAGCATGCAGATGACTGGCGGGCGTTCGCCGGTCGAGATTTCGCAATCGTTGATGAAGACCGCGGCGCGATTGGAGCGGGCGCGTTCGGCGGCGTCCTCCATCGGCGCGTCGACGGCCAGCCGGTCGAACACCGGCTCGCCGCGCAACTGCGCCGCCGAGGCCGAGACGAATTGCTCGGCGGCCGGGTTGCAGTCGAGGATGCGCTCCTGCCCGCTCGACGCCGCTATCAGGAAGGCCGGGATCGGCAGCGCGGCAAAGATGGCGCCGGGGATCGGGGGCGAGGTCATGCCGCCGCGACCCTTGGGCTCAGGGCCTCGGACAAGGCGGCCAGCACGGCGCGCGGGTCGCTTTCGCGCAGCAGGCGCGCGCGCAGGTCGGCGGGACCCTCGGCCGCGTCGATGTACCAGCCCAGATGCTTGCGCGCGATGCGCAGCCCCAGATCCAGCCCGTAAAAGCCCAGCATGGCCTCGTAATGCGAGGCCACCAGATCGACCAGCGCCGCCCCAACGGGCACAACCGGAGCGGGAGTTCCGTAAAGCGCGGCAGCGACGCCTGCGAGCACCCAGGGTCGACCCTGCGCCGCGCGTCCGACCATCACCCCCGCCGCCCCCGACTGTGCCAGCGCCTGGCGCGCGCTGAGCGCCCCGGTGATGTCGCCATTGGCGATTACCGGCACCGAAACCGCGCGCACCACCGCGCTGATCGCCGTCCAGTCGGCCTGCCCGGTGTAGAATTGTTGCCGGGTGCGGCCGTGAATGGTGATCATCCGCACGCCTGCCGCCTCGGCCTGACGGGCGATCTGCGGCGCGTTCAGGCAATCGTTGTCCCAACCCAGCCGCATCTTCAGCGTGACCGGCACCCTGACCGCGCCCACCACGGCCTCGATCAGCCGCAGGGCCAGATCGGGTTCGCGCATCAGGGCCGATCCCGCGGCACCGCCCACCACCTTTTTCGCCGGGCAGCCCATGTTGATGTCGATCAGCGGCGCGCCCTGCGCCTCGGCGATGCGCGCGGCTTCGGCCATCGCGCCCGCCTCGCGCCCGGCCAGTTGCACCGCGGTCGGCACCTCGGCCGAGACTTCGGCCCGTGCCCGGCTCGCGGCCCGGCGCGAGGGACGCGCGGTCACCATCTCGCCCGAGGCGATCATTTCGCTGACCACCAACCCCGCGCCAAACCGCGCCACCACCTGTCGGAACGGCAGGTCCGTGATGCCAGACATCGGCGCCAGCAGGACTGGCGGATGCAGGGCAACGGGAAAGGCGGGTGCAATCATCAACGGGCGTCCCAGGTGACAGTCCCTGCCTCAATAGCGCGCAACGGCGATCCGCGCAAAGGCACGAGACGGGATTCGTGCCCGCGCTTTCATCAACTGCACATTATTTGACCTTGCATCGCCCATCCTTGCCCCAAATTGCAGCAGATGGGCCGCTCTTGCACCCGATGCGGGCATGGCCTAATCCCAAGGCATGATCGCCGCATCCCAGACCGCAGTCATCCTCGTCGCCGCCGGGCGCGGCAACCGCATGGGAGGCGGGTTGCCCAAGCAATGGCGCGATCTGGCTGGGCGCCCGGTGCTGGCGCAAACCGTGCAGGTGTTCCGCGATGCGGGCCTGTCGCGCATCGTGCTGGTGATCCACCCCGAGGACCGCGCCATCGCGGAAACCCTGGGCCTGCCGCTGGTCGCAGGCGGCGCCACGCGGACCGAGTCCGTGCGCGCTGCGCTCGAGGCGCTGGCCGCTGATCCCCCGGCGCAGGTACTGATCCACGACGGCGCGCGCCCGCTGGTGCCCCGGGCTGTCATCGCCGGGGTTCTCGACGCGCTGGCGACCCACCTCGCCGCCGCTCCCGCCCTGCCGGTCACCGATGCGCTCTGGCGCGGCGAGGCGGGGCTGGTCAGCGGCGTGCAATCGCGCGAAGGGCTGTTTCGCGCCCAGACCCCGCAGGGATTCCGCTTTGACGCGATCCTTGCCGCCTACCGCGCGCATCCCTCCGAGGCTGCCGACGATGTGGCGGTGGCCCGGGCCGCGGGACTGCCGGTGTGGATCGCACCGGGCAGCGAGGACAATCTGAAGCTCACCTATCCCGTGGATTTCGAACGGGCCGAGCGGATTCTGGCGGAACGTCAGCGAGTGAAAGGTCAGACAATGGATGTGCGATGCGGCAACGGGTTTGACGTGCATGCCTTTACCGAGGGCGATCACGTCTGGCTATGCGGAGTCAAGGTGCCGCATGGGCGCGCTCTGTTGGGTCATTCGGATGCCGATGTGGGTATGCACGCGCTGACCGACGCGATTTACGGCGCTCTGGTCGAAGGGGATATCGGCCGCCACTTCCCCCCCTCGGACCCGCAATGGAAAGGGGCCGCCAGCCACATCTTCCTGCGCCACGCCGCCGGGCGTGCGCGTGCGCGCGGATTCGCGATCACCCATTGCGACGTGACGCTGATCTGCGAGCGGCCGAAGATCGGCCCGCACGCCGCCGCGATGCAGGCGGCACTGGCGGAGATTCTGGGGATCGACGCCGACCGCGTCTCGGTCAAGGCGACGACATCCGAGCAACTGGGCTTTACCGGCCGCGAGGAGGGGATCGCCGCCCTGGCAACGGCGACGCTGGTGAAGGCATGAGGCTCAGCCGCCTCGTCTCGGTCGGCTTCGGCCTGGGCCTGCTGCGCCCTGCCCCCGGCACCTGGGGCTCGGCGGGGGCCCTGGCCGTGGGACTGGTGATCGACCGCTATCTGGGCGCGCCGGCCCTGGTGGCCGCCACCCTGGCCGCAACGATGGCCGGGTTCTGGGCCTGTGCCGCCGAACTCAGGGACCGCCCCGGCGCCGACCCCGGTGAAATCGTCATCGACGAGGTGGCGGGCCAGTGGCTCGCACTGCTGTTCCCCGCGCTGGCCTTCTGGGGGCGCGGCTGGGAGGGGTGGATGCCCTACCCCGCCTGGGTCGGCGCCTTCCTGTTCTTTCGCCTGTTCGACATCTGGAAGCCCTGGCTGGTCGGTCGCGCGGACCGTCGCGGCGATCCGGCGGGGGTGATGCTGGATGACCTCTGGGCCGGGCTGTTTGCCGGGATCGCGGTGATCGCCGCGGCAGGACTGGCGCATGGGGTGCTGATGTGATCCCGCTCGCCGCCCGGGTGCTGGACAGGGCGCGCGTGCGGGGACTGACCATCGCCACCGCCGAAAGCTGCACGGGCGGACTGGTGGCGGGGGCGCTGACCGATATTCCCGGCTCGTCCGATGTGGTGGACCGTGGCTTTGTCACCTATTCCAACGCCGCCAAGCGCGAGATGCTGGGCGTTCGCGCCGCCACGCTGGAGGCGCAGGGCGCCGTCAGCGAAGAGGTCGCGCGCGAGATGGCGTTGGGGGCGCTGGCGCACAGCCCTGCCGATCTGGCGGTGGCGACGACCGGAATTGCCGGGCCGGGCGGGTCCGGGTTCAAACCCGAGGGGCGCGTCTGTTTCGCCATCGCCCGCAAGGGCGGCGACTGCCGGACGGAAACCGTCGAATTCGGCGCCATCGGCCGCGCCGAGGTGCGCGCGGCCTCGGTCCATCATGCCCTCGGCCTGCTGCTGGCCGCCGCCGAGGGTTTCTCCGACTGACGCGCAATCGGGCCGATCCCCGTCCGTGACGCTCATTTTTTCGGCGCTTGCAGAATCGCCTGCCATTTCAGCGCCTCTCCGGTCAGTTGTCGCTTTTGCGTTCAGGGATTTGCCGCTTTGACCGGCGCATCTTGCCCCGGAGGAGCGAATGAACCCAGCCGATACCGCCTTTCTCTTTACCGCGACGGCCCTTGTGCTGTTGATGACCCTGCCGGGGCTCGCCCTGTTCTATGGCGGGCTGGTGCGGGCGCGCAATGTGCTCAGCGTCTTCATGCATGTGTTCTCGATTGCCTGCCTCATGTCGGTGCTGTGGCTGGTGGCGGGCTATTCCATCGCCTTTGGCGAGGCGGGCGGCTGGTGGGGCGGGCTTGCGAAAGCCTTCCTGATCGGTGTCGATTCCGAAAGCCTCGCGGGTAGCGTGCCCGAGGTGCTGTTCTTTGCCTTCCAGATGACTTTTGCCGTCATCACCCCCGCCCTGATCGTCGGCGCGTACGTCGAACGGGTGGGCTTTGGCTGGGTCCTGGCGTTTTCCGGCGCCTGGATGCTGATCGTCTATGCCCCGGTCGCGCACTGGATCTGGGGCGCCGGGGCGCTGGCCGATGGCGGGATCTTTGGCGAGACCGGCGTGCGCGACTTTGCCGGTGGCATTGTGGTGCATGAGACGGCGGGGCTGGCGGCGCTGGTGATCGCCATTGTGCTGGGCCCGCGTCGTCACCGCACCACCCCGCCGCATCAACCGGGACTGGTGATGATCGGCGCCGCGCTCTTGTGGGTGGGCTGGTTCGGCTTCAACGGCGGCTCGGCGCTGGCGGCGACGGGGCAGGCCGCGATGGCGATGACGGTCCCGCATCTGTCAGCCGCGGCGGCCTCGCTCAGCTGGGTGCTGTGGGAACGCATCAAGTTCGGCCGCGCCTCGCTGGTGGGTCTGGTGACCGGCACCATCGCCGGGCTGGCCTCGATCACCCCGGCCTCGGGCTTTGTCGGCCCGATCGAGGCGCTGATCATCGGCGCGGTCGCGGGCATCCTGTGCCAGGAGGCGGTGGGGCTGATCCGCAACCGCCTGAAGATCGACGACACGCTCGACGTGTTCGCCGTCCACGGTGTCGGCGGTATCCTTGGCACGCTGATGATCGCGGCCTTCGGCCATGGCGCCTGGGTCGCGCAACTGGGCGGGCTGGTGATCGTCGGCGTCTGGACCGTGGGGATGACCTTCGTTCTGGTCAAGGCGGTGGCGCTGGTGCTGCCCCTGCGCGTCGATGCCGAGACCGAGACGAACGGACTCGACCTGTCGGTGCATGGCGAACGGGCCTATGACGTGAATTCCTGAACGCCCGCGTGCCCCTGAGGACGCAGACCCGTCAGCCGTAAAGCTGGCGGGCGCGCGCCTCGAAGGCGCCGACGACCCGGCGCATCGCCTCGTCGAACACGAGGCCGATGACCTTTTGCAGGATCAGGTTGCGGAACTCGAAATCCACGTCGAAACGCACGCGGCAGCCGCCCGGGATATCCTCGACCTCCCAGAACGAGTGCAGGTACTTGAACGGCCCGTCCAGATAATCCGTCTCGATCCGCCGCCGCGCCGGCATCAAGGTCACGCGCGAGCCGAATTTCTCGCGAAACACCTTGAAGCTGATGACCAGATCCGCCTCCATGACCTCGGCCCCCTCGCCCAGTTCGGGCGCCGCGCGGCGCGAGCGGATGCGGGCGGCGGCGGTCCAGGGCAGGAACTCGGGGTAGCGCGCCACATCGGCGACCAGATCGTAGATCTGATGCGCCGCATAGGGCAGCACGCGGTCTTCGGCATGGCGGGGCAAACGGCACCTCTGGCAACTCGGCCCGTCTTTACCTATGGTGGCCCGGCGTTTTCAACCCCTCGCCGTCAGGATCGCGACGCCATGCCCCAGTCCACCCCCCAGCCCAGCTATGTGATCGACCAGATGATCTCGGCCAAGAAGATCGCGGCGCGGGTCGAGGCGCTGGCGCACGAGATCACTGCCGCCTACAAGGGCACCGACAAGCTGGTGGTGGTCGGGCTCCTGCGTGGCTCGTTCGTCTTCATCGCGGATCTGGTGCGCGAGATCGACCTGCCGGTCGAGGTCGACTTCCTCGAAGCCAGTTCCTACGGCGACGCGATGCATTCCAGCCGCGAGGTGCGCATCCTGAAAGACCTGCGCGGCGAGATTGCCGGGCGCGACGTGCTGGTGGTCGAGGACATCGTGGACACCGGCTTTACCCTGCACCACGTCAAGAACCTGCTGCTCAGCCGCGAACCCCGGCGGCTCGAAGTCTGCGTCCTGCTCGACAAGCCCAGCCGCCGCGAGGTCGACATCAAGGCCACCTGGACCGGATTCGAGATCCCCGACGAATTCGTCGTCGGCTATGGCATCGACTATGCCCAGCGCAACCGCAACCTGCCCTATATCGGCAAGGTGCGGTTCACCTGACGCTCTGCGCCCGCACCCAGCCGCAGACATCCTTCCACTGCACCGCGATGCGCGGCTCGACCAGAGGCAGCGCGCGGCGGCACAGCGCCCAGGCCTGGGCATGGTCCGGGATCGCGGCGCCCTCTCCGGCCACCATATAGGCAAGGTTCAACCCGGCCAGCCCCATTCCGGCGTCCAGCGCGCGGCGATACCAGAGCTCGGCGGCGACGCGGTCCACGGGGCCGCCCTCGCCGATTTCCAGCATATAGCCATAGCTGTTCATCGCCAGCGGCTCGCCAGCCTCGGCCGCCTCGAACTCCAGCGCGCGCGCCAGCGGCAGGTCGACCGGCACGCCATGCCCCTCGCGGTGGATCATCGCCAGCCGATAGGTCGCCAGTGGCTCCCCGCGCGCGCGTCCCGCCCCGAACTGGG
>CALEZJ010000262.1 GCA_937927885.1 uncultured Paracoccaceae bacterium
CACCAGATCGCCCCCGCCGCAGAAATCCGGCGACAGGAAGGTTTCGGCATAGACGACCCCATCCTGCGCGCGGTCTTCCAGCACCGCCAATGTCAGACGCTTGAAATCGTCTGGCGTTTGCAGCGTGGTGCAGGCAGCCTCGTACACATCGAGAAAGTGCCAGAAATCCCGATAGGAATAGCCGCCGGACTCGGTGAATATACGGGAAATATCCAGGTTCTTTTCGCGCGCCAGACCCCGGATGAAGGCGGGCGGGGCCGCACCCTCCAGGTGCAGGTGCAGTTCCACCTTGGGCAGGGCGGGATCTATTCTTTCGCTCACAGGAAACTCCGTCCGGGGCCGGTCTGGGTCAGACCGAGATGCGTGGCGACGCTGGCCGCCACATCGACAAAGGCGCAATGGCCGATTTCGCCCGCGCCCGCGCCAGCCACCAGAACCGGCACCCGTTCGCGCGTGTGGTCGGTGCCGGACCAGGTGGGGTCATTGCCGTGGTCGGCGGTGAAAAGGGCAATGTCGCCGGGGCGCAACCGGGCCAGCAAGTCACCCGCATGGGCGTCAAAGGTCTCCAGCGCGCGGGCGTAGCCCTCGACATTGCGGGGATGGCCGTAAAGGCTGTCGAACTCGACCAGGTTGCAGAAGGTGAGCGAGCCCTCCTCGGCCTCATCCACCAGTCGCAGAAGGTGCTGGACCAGCGCTGCGTCATCCTTGCCCTTGTGCAGACGGGTGACGCCGCGATGGCTGAAGATATCGCCGATCTTGCCGATCGCATGGACGATTCGCGCATCCGCCTGTGCCCAGTCCATCAGCGCGGGGGCAGGCGGCGCGATGGCGAAATCGCGCCGGTTGCCGGTGCGCTTGAAGGCGCCCTCGCCCCCGACAAAGGGCCGCGCGATCACCCGTCCCACGCGCCGCGCATGCAGGAAGGGCGCCAGATCGCGGCACAGGGTGATGAGGCGTTCCAGCCCGAACGCCTCTTCGTGGGCGGCGATCTGGAAGACGCTGTCGGCCGAGGTATAGCAGATCGGCCAGCCTGTGCGCAGATGCTCGGCGCCCAGTTCGTCGATGATCGCCAACCCGGCGGCGTGGCAATTGCCGAGGATGCCTGTGGTCCCGGCCAGCGCGCAGACCTGCGCCACCAGGGCCTCGTCAAACGCGGGGTTTGTGTTGGGGAAATAGGTCCAGTCCCAGGGCACCGGAACCCCGGCCAGTTCCCAGTGCCCCGAGGGCGTGTCCTTGCCGCGCGACACTTCGGTCGCGGCGCCCCAGCGGCCTTGCGGCGTGGCCCCCAACCCGGGCGCGCGCAGGCCCGAGGCCAGTTCGACCGCGGCCCCCAGCCCGAGGCCATCCAGAACCGGCAGGCGCAAAGGCCGCGCCTGCGCGATATGGCCGACGGTATTCGCGCCGGTATCGGGGCGGGTGCCGTTGAAATAGCGGTCGGCATCGGGCGCGCCGCCGATGCCCACGGAATCGAGCACGATGACAAAGGCGCGGGTCATGCGAGGCGCTCGTGCACCAGTGGGCCGCGCTTGCCGGACGCCCCGATGCGGCAGGCGGCGCGCAGCGCGGCGGCGGCGGCCTCGGCGTCAACCACGGAGGCCGCATGAACCACGGCCAGCGGGCGGGCGGGACCGACCGCATCGCCAAGGGTGACCAGATCGCTGAAACCGACGCGCGGGTCGATCGCCTCGCCGTCGCGCCGCCTCCCGCCGCCAAGGCCGACCACCGCCAGCCCCACGGCGCGGGTGTCGATGGCGGCGATGACGCCCTGCCCCTCGGCGTAGACCGCACGCGTGATCGGAGCCTGCGGCAACAAGGCGGCCCAGCGGGTCAGGAAATCCGCAGGCCCGCCCTGTGCTGCAACCATGCGGCCGAACCGATCGGCCGCCGCCCCCGATGCCATCGCGGCCTCGATCCGCCGAGCGCCCTCGTCCGCATCCGGGGCCGCGCCCACCAGCGCCAGGGCCTCGCCGCCCAGGGCCAGAGTCAGCGCCCAGAGATCGGCGTTGCGCGCCACCCCGGTCAGGGTGCGCATGACCTCGGCCACCTCCAGCGCGTTGCCCGCAACCCCGCAGATCGGCCCGTCCATGTCGGTGATCAGCGCCGAGGTCCGGCAGCCCGCCCCGTTCGACGTATCCACCAGCGACCGCGCCAGCGCCCGCGCCTGATCCGCCCCAGGCAGAAACGCGCCCGAGCCCGACTTGACATCGAGCACCAGCGCATCCAGCCCTGCCGCCAGTTTCTTCGACAGGATCGAGGCGGTGATGAGGTCGATGGATTCGACCGAAGCCGTCACGTCGCGGATCGCGTAAAGCCGCTTGTCCGCCGGGGCGATGCGCCCCGCCGCGCCGACGATGGCGCAGCCCACGTCCCGGGTGATCTGGTGGAACCTGTCAGGGGATTGTTCGACCGTATAACCGGGGATCGATTCCAGCTTGTCCAGCGTACCGCCCGTGTGGCCCAGCCCGCGCCCGGACACCATGGGCACATAGACGCCACAGGCCGCCAGCGCCGGCGCCAGCGTCAGGCTGATGCAATCGCCGACACCGCCGGTTGAATGCTTGTCGACCGTAGGCCCGGGGAGGTCCCAGCGCAGCACATCGCCCGTGTCGCGCATGCCCAGCGTCAGGGCGGTCCGCGCGTCGGGCGTCAGGCCGCGCAGTTTCACCGCCATGGCAAAGGCCCCGGCCTGCGCGTCGCTGACGCTGCCATCGGCCAGCCCCTGCGCGAACCAGCGCATCGCCTCGGGCCGGGCTGCGCCGTCGATGACGGATTGGATGACCCCGGCAGCCGTGATCATGCGCGGTCCATGTGTTCGGCGCTGAAGGCCCCCGGCAGCAGTTCGGCCATGGTCATGGTCAGCGATTTCCCCTCCATCGTGACCATGGTCACCTTGACATCCGGCCCGGCGAATTCGCGCAGCTTCTGTCGGCACCCGCCGCAGGGCGTGGTGGGATGGGTGGAATCGGCAACCACCACCACCTCGGCGATGCGCGTGTCGCCCCCGGCAACCATGGCGGCGATGGCGCCGGCCTCGGCGCAGGTGCCTTGCGGATAGGCGACGTTTTCCACGTTGCAGCCCGCATAGACCGCGCCCGAGGTCGCCCGGATCGCTGCCCCCACCTTGAAGCGGGAATAGGGCACCCAGGCGTTTTCGCGCACATCGCGCGCGGTTTGCAGCAGGGACATGGCACGCTCCGATCCTTGACCAATTGGTTCAAGTGTCGCCCGCTTCGCGCCACTTGGCAAGCCGGACCCGAGGTCAGAGCACCTCGGTCGGCGGATTGCCGGGGAGCGTGACCTCGAGCAGTTGCAAATCGGCGCTGGACCCGGAATAGCGCGTCGCCAGCCCGGGCGGGATGACAAAGGCGTCGCCGGGGGCCAGCGCAAAGGGGTCTTTCCCCTCGCCCTCCAGCACCATCTGCCCCGCCATCACATAGGTGAACAGGATATCGCCCGCATGCCGGGTCCAGGCCGTCGCGGCCCCGGTGGGCCGGGCGACCATGACCGACGCCACGCCCCCCGTGTTGGCGTGGATCGAAGTGTCGCGCGCCTCGAACCCCGGCAGGCGGAAGGGGCGGAAAACCCCGCTGGCGCCGATGTCATGCACGAATTTCTGGCCCTGCCATTCGCGGTCCGGCCGGTAGTCGGGCGTGGGCAGGGTCAGGACATGGTCGATCTCGGTCACATGGTCGGCGGGCACGCCGATCTCGATCACCTCGATCCCGTCCGACGCCAGGCACACGCGATGGCGGATCTCGGGCGGCTGGATGAAGCAATCGCCGGCATGGAGCCGCCGCATGCCGCCCTGATCCTCGTAGAGAACGTCCACCCAGCCCTTGACGCAAAAGATCAACTGAAACCCGACCTTGTGGAAATGCACCATGTCGGGCACCGGGCCGCCATCCGGAATGCGGATGTGACTGGCGATCATCGCGCCGCCCAGACGGCTGGGCACAAGGTCGCGGTAATGCATCCCGGCCCGGCCGATCACCCAGGGCGCCTGATCGGCGAGGCGGCGCACGACAAAGGCATGCTCGGTCGCGGGCAGCAAAAGGGGCGGGTTCAATTCGTCGATCTCGATCCGCGTGCCGTTGGGGGCGGTCAGGACACGGGCGCCACCGGCAAAGGAGTCGGGATCTTCGGTCAGGATGCGCAGCGTGCCGGGGGATTCGGGCGCGCCCGCCTCAAGGCGCAGGCGCAGGCCGTGGCCGGACAGCACCGCCACCTGCGGATTGTCGGCGGGATAGATCATGTCCAGCCGCATTCCCAGAACCCTGGTGTAGAATGGCAGATCGTCGCGCAACTCGGCGGTGGGCAGGCGGATTTCGGCGCGGGTCCGGGAGTCGCTGGTCTGGAGCATGGGAGGCCTCGAAGTTTCGTGTACTGTGATCGGGGTTTTTCCGCGATGCAAGCGGGTGTTTCCGCCAACAAAAACACGGCACACTTGGCGGTGTGCAAAAAATGGTTTAATGCTGAACAAAATTCGGGAGGGCATGATGACCGACGCGACGAACGAGGACGCCAAGCAGGCCGCGCGGCAGGCTGCGCTGTTTTACCACGAGTTTCCGAAACCCGGGAAACTGGAAATCCGCGCGACAAAGCCTCTGGCGAATGGCCGCGACCTGAGCCGCGCCTATTCCCCCGGCGTGGCCGAGGCCTGCCTGGAAATCAAGGCCGATCCGGCCGCCGCCGCGCGCTATACCACGCGGGGCAATCTGGTCGCCGTGGTGTCGAACGGCACCGCCGTGCTGGGGCTGGGCAACATCGGCGCGCTGGCCTCGAAACCGGTGATGGAGGGCAAGGCGGTCCTCTTCAAGAAATTCGCCAACATCGATTGTTTCGACATCGAGGTGAACGAGCCCGACCCCTACAAGCTGGCGGATATCGTCTGCGCGCTGGAGCCCACCTTTGGCGCGATCAACCTGGAAGACATCAAGGCCCCCGATTGCTTCATCGTCGAGCGCCTGTGCCGCGAGCGCATGGGCATTCCGGTGTTCCACGACGACCAGCACGGCACGGCGATCGTCGTCGGCGCCGCGGCGGTCAATGCCATGCATCTGACCGGGCGAGATTTTTCGCAGATCAAGGTGGTGTCGACCGGCGGCGGGGCGGCGGGCATCGCCTGCCTGAACATGCTGCTGAAACTGGGGGTCAAACGTGAAAACGTCTGGCTGTGCGACATTCACGGGCTGGTCTATGCGGGCCGTCCGATGGACATGAACCCGGAAAAGGCGGCCTTTGCCCAGTCCACCGACAAGCGCACGCTGGACGAGGTGATCGACGGCGCCGACCTGTTCCTGGGCCTCAGCGGCCCCGGCGTGCTGAAGCCGGAGATGGTCGCCCGCATGGCCGCCGATCCGGTGATCTTTGCGCTGGCCAACCCCTCGCCCGAAATCACGCCCGAGGAGGTCGCCACCGTCGCCCCGGGGGCCATCATGGCCACCGGGCGCAGCGATTACCCCAATCAGGTCAACAACGTGCTGTGCTTCCCCTTCATTTTCCGCGGCGCGCTGGATGTGGGGGCCACGACGATCAACGCCGCGATGGAGGTCGCCTGCGTCGAGGGCATCGCGCGGCTCGCCCGCGCCACCACCTCGGCCGAGGCCGCGGCGGCCTATCAGGGCGAGAAACTCTCGTTCGGCCGCGACTATCTGATCCCGAAACCCTTTGATCCGCGCCTGATGGGTGTCGTCGCCTGCGCCGTCGCAAAGGCCGCCATGGAAACCGGTGTCGCCACCCGGCCCCTGACCGACCCGGACGCCTACAAGCGCCAGTTGGACAGTTCGGTGTTTCGATCGGCCATGCTGATGCGCCCGGTGTTCGACTCCGCCCGCACGGCCAGCCGTCGGCTGGTCTTTGCCGAGGGCGAGGACGAACGGGTTCTGCGCGCGGCACAGGCGATCATGGAGGAAACCACCGAGGTGCCGATCCTGATCGGCCGCCCCGAGGTGATCGCCGCGCGCTGCGAGCGCTATGGCCTTCCGATTCGCCCGGACCGCGATTTCCAGGTGGTGAACCCCGAAAACGACCCGCGCTATCGCGATTATTGGGAAACCTATCACGGACTGATGGAGCGCCAGGGCGTCACCCCCGACACCGCCAAGGCGATCCTGCGCACCAACACCACCGCCATCGGCGCCGTCATGGTCCACCGGGGCGAAGCCGACAGCCTGATCTGTGGCGCCTTTGGCCAGTATTCCTGGCATCTGGGCTATGTGCAGCAGGTGCTGGCGCGGGGCGGGCTGCACCCGGTCGGCGCGCTCAGCCTGATGATCCAGCCCGAGGGGCCGCTGTTCATCGCCGACACGCAGGTGAACCCCGAACCGACCCCGCAGCAGGTGGCCGCGAACGTCGTCGGTGCCGCCCGCCACGCGCGGCGCTTTGGCGTGGCGCCCAAGGTCGCGCTCTGCGCCCATTCGCAATTCGGCACGATGGACACTGCCTCGGGGCGGCGGATGCGCGCGGCGATGGAACTCCTCGATTCGATGGGGCTCGATTTCGAATACGAAGGAGAGATGCACGTCGACACCGCGCTGGACGCCGAGTTGCGCGACCGCATCATGCCGCGTTCGCGGCTGACGGGGAATGCGAACATCCTCGTGTTCCCCAACACCGACGCCGCCAGTTCGGTGAGAAACATCCTGAAAACCCGCGCCGGCGGCCTGGAAGTGGGGCCGATCCTGATGGGGATGGGGAATCGCGCGCATATCGTCACCCCCTCGATCACCGCGCGGGGCCTGTTGAATGTGGCGGCCATCGCGGGCACCCCGGTGAGCCAGTACAGCTGAGTCGCAAGGATCTGCAAAGCGGGGCGTGGTGAGTTTGCAAACTCGCCGCGCCCCGCGCCGCTTTGCGCCTGTCGCAACCGGGTTTGCAAAGATTAGCGAGGCCGGACCGGACGATTCTGCAAATTTCTGCGCCACTGACAATTTGTCGCCCGGTAACAGCGTTGCGCCCTCGCCCCCGCCTGCCGTAACTGACGGACAACGAGGAGGAGGACCCGATGACCTATGCCGATCTCTACCGCCGTTCGATTGATGACCCCGAAGGGTTCTGGATGGAACAGGCCGAGGCCATCGATTGGGTTCGCCCCCCTTCGCGCGCGCTTTTTGCCAACAACGCACCGCTTTACGAATGGTTCAAGGACGCGCAGGTCAACACCTGCTGGAACGCCGTGGACCGCCATGTTCTGGCCGGGCGCGGCAATCAACTCGCGATCATCCACGACAGCCCGATCACCCATTCGACCAAGGGGATCACCTACAAGGAATTGCAGGACCGCGTCGCCTCGCTTGCCGGGGCGCTGAGGGCCAAGGGCATCGAAAAGGGCGACCGCGTCATCATCTACATGCCGATGATCCCCGAGGCGCTGGAGGCCATGCTGGCCTGCGCGCGGCTGGGGGCGATCCACTCGGTGGTGTTCGGCGGCTTTGCCGCGCATGAACTGGCGGTGCGCATCGACGACGCAACGCCCAAGGCGATCATCGCGGCGTCCTGCGGGTTGGAGCCGGGGCGCGTGGTGCATTACAAGCCCCTGGTGGATGCCGCCATCGAGGCCGCGGCC
This sequence comes from uncultured Paracoccaceae bacterium, assembly GCA_937927885.1. GTDB lineage: Bacteria > Pseudomonadota > Alphaproteobacteria > Rhodobacterales > Rhodobacteraceae > Pararhodobacter. The sequence continues at coordinate 7,565 of CALEZJ010000262.1, forward strand.
CACAAACCCGAGTTCTGCGTGATCTTCCAGCGCGAACAAGAGGTTGCCAAGCTGATCGAGGGTCGCGATTTCGCCTGGCACACGTTCCAGTATGGCGTTGAGCCGGCGGAATGCGTGCCGGTGTCGGGCGACCATCCGGCCTATATCCTCTATACCTCGGGCACCACGGGCCAGCCCAAGGGCGTGCTGCGCCCCACCGCCGGCCATCTGGTGGCGCTGAACTGGACGATGAAGGGGCTCTACAACATCGAGGCGGGCAAAGTGTTCTGGGCCGCCAGCGATGTGGGCTGGGTCGTCGGCCATTCCTATATCTGCTATGCGCCGCTGATCGCCGGGGCCACCACGATCGTCTTCGAGGGCAAGCCGGTCGGCACCCCCGACGCGGGCACCTTCTGGCGGGTGATCCAGAACCACAAGGTGCGCAGCTTCTTTACCGCGCCGACCGCCCTGCGCGCCATCAAGCGCGAGGACCCGGACGGCAAGCTGATCAAGGACTACAACCTCAAGAACATGCAGGCGCTGTTCCTGGCGGGCGAGCGCGCCGACCCGGACACCGTGCAATGGGCCCAGCGCCATCTGGGCGTGCCGGTGATCGACCATTGGTGGCAGACCGAAACCGGCTGGTGCATCGCGGGCAACCCGCTGGGGGTAGAACTGCTGCCGGTCAAGGTGGGCTCGCCCACGGTCGCCATGCCGGGCTATGACGTGCAGGTGCTGGACGAGGGCGGCCACCCCGTGCCGCGCGGGCAACTGGGCGCCATCGCGATCAAGCTGCCGCTGCCCCCCGGCACGCTGCCGACGCTGTGGAACGCCGAGGCGCGGTTTCGCAAATCCTATCTGGACCACTTCCCCGGCTATTACGAGACGGGCGACGCGGGCTATGTGGATGAGGACGGCTATGTCTATATCATGGCGCGCACCGATGACGTGATCAACGTC
>CALEZJ010000263.1 GCA_937927885.1 uncultured Paracoccaceae bacterium
CTCATAGCCCAAGGCGTGCACCATCTCGGCGCGCAATCGGTCAATCTCGGGGCTTTCGATCTCCATCACTGCGCCGGTGTCGATGTCGACCAGATGATCGTGTTCTGCGCTGGGGGTTATTTCGAACCGGGCTGGTTCGTTTTCAAAGGTCAGCTTGCGCACGATCCCGGCCTCTTCCAGCACCGAAAGCGTGCGATAGACGGTCGCCAGCGAGAGCGAATCGTCGAGACTTTTCCCCCGCAGGAACAGCTCGTCAGCACTGGGGTGGTCGGCAGAACCCATGAGCAAGGCCATCAGCGCCATGCGCTGCTGCGTCACCCGCAAACCAGCGTCTCGTAGGGCTTGGGCAAGATCTGGTGGGCTGTCGGACATCTGGCCTCCTGCCTTTCCGTATTGCCGCAGCGCGTTCCGTAACTCAACCCTTTCTTGCGAACGATTCGCAAAGACCTTGACAGGATGCGAATGAGTGTCATTTCCATATAGCAACACAGGAGTTTCGCATGTCCCTGCCCCGCCTTGCAGCCCTCGCCCTGATGCTGGCCCCCTTCCCCGCCATGGCCGAGCGTCTGCATGTGGTGACCACCTTCACCGTTTTGGCCGATATGGCGCAGCAAGTCGCCGGGGACCGCGCCGATGTGGTGTCGATCACCCGCCCCGGCGCCGAGGTGCATGGATATGAACCGACCCCGCGCGACATCCTGCGCGCGCAGGGGGCGGATCTGGTGCTATGGAACGGACTGAATCTGGAATTGTGGTTCGCGCAATTCCTGCGCAATCTGGACGGGGTTCCCTCGGCCGTGCTCAGCGACGGGATCGACCCCATCCCGATTGCATCAGGTGCCTATGAAGGCCAACCCAACCCGCACGCATGGATGGGCCTCGACAATGCGCTGGTCTATATCACCAATATCCGTAACGCGCTGTCAGTCGCCGATCCTGCCAACGCTGAAACCTATGCCAGCAATGCAGAGGCCTACAGCGAGTCCCTTCGCGCCACACTTGAACCCCTGCGCGCCCGGGTTGCAGAAATCCCCGAGGCTCAGCGGTGGCTGGTCACTTGCGAGGGGGCGTTCAGCTATCTTGCGCGCGACTTCGGCCTCAACGAGCTTTATCTGTGGCCGATGAACGCCGATCAGATGGGCACCCCGCGCCAGGTGCGCGCGGTGATCGACGGGGTGCGCGCCCATGAGGTCCCGGCGGTGTTTTGCGAAAGCACGGTCAATCAGGCCCCCGCCCGACAGGTCGCCCGCGAAACAGGGGCGCGCTACGGCGGAGTGCTGTATGTCGATAGCCTGTCCGAACCGGGTGGCCCGGTTCCGAGCTATCTGGACCTTTTGCGCGTTACGGCGCAGACCATCGTCGACGGATTGACTGCTCAGCCATGACCCAGGAACACCCCGGTATTGACGCAAGCGACGTAACGGGGACCTATCGCAC
>CALEZJ010000264.1 GCA_937927885.1 uncultured Paracoccaceae bacterium
GCGGATGGCATCGCGCGGGGTGGCGATGCGTTTCTGGTCATTCGCCGCCGCCCCCGCGGGGCGCACGCCCGGTGTCACGATCAGCCGCCCGGCGGCCTGCGGCAGGTCGCGGATGCGCCGGGCCTCGTGCGGCGAGGCGATGACGCCATCCGCCCCGGCGTCGAGGGCGCGCGCGTCGCGTTCGGTGACGATGTCGGCCATGTCGCCCGGCACGATCAGCGCCGCGTCGAGGTCGGCGCGGTCCATGGTGGTCAGAACCGTGACGGCGAGGATCTTCAGCCCCGTGCCCGCCGCCCCCTGCCTTGCCGCGCGCACCACATTGGGGTCGCCGTGCACGGTCAGGAAATCGAGGTCATACTGCGCGATGCCGCGCACCGCGGCCTCGACCGTGGCCGGGATGTCGAAGAATTTCATGTCCAGAAAGATGCGCTTGCCATGCTCCTGCTTCAGTTCGTTGGCCAGGGCAAGGCCGCCGCCGGTCAGCATTCCCAGCCCGATCTTGTAAAAGCCGACCGCATCGCCGAGCTGGCGGGTGATTTCGAGCCCGGCCAACACATTGGGCACATCGAGGGCGACGATCAGGCGGTCATCGGCGGGAGGGGTCATGGCGGGGCTCCGGGCTGTTTCAGGGCTGATACGCGCATCGGGCCGGGCTGGCAACCTTGCGCCGGTGCCGGGCGCGGGGCAGGCTGGCGCGATGAACCGCATCGACGCCACGCGCCCCGATTCGCCCCGGCTTGCCGGTCCCGGGCCCCATGCCGTTGGGGTCAGGACCGAGTGCCTGACCACCGCCAGCCGCAGCCTGACTATCGAGGTCTGGTATCCCGCCGCCCCCGGCACCCTGCCCGGCGGGACCTATGCGACGCTCCTGCGCGACGGGGTGACGCCGGTCACCCTGCACGGGCTTGCCGCGCGGGACGCCGAGGCCGCGCCGGGGCGCTGGCCGCTGGTGGTGCTGAGCCATGGCTATCCGGGCAACCGGTTCCTGATGGCGCATCTGGGGGAGGCCCTGGCCTCGCGCGGGTATCTGGTGGCGGCGGCGGATCACGCGGGCAGCACCTATGACGACCAGCGCCCCTTTGGCGAGACGCTGCTGAACCGGCCGCTGGACCAGCGGTTCCTGCTGGCGGCGCTGGCGGGGCATCCGCTGGCCGATCCCGGCAAGGCCGCGATCATCGGCTATTCGATGGGGGGATACGGGGCGTTGGTGACGGCGGGGGCGGCGCTGGACCCCTCGATGGCGGCGCATGAGCTGGCGCCGCCGGGCGGCGCGCTGGCGGTGCATTGCGCGCCTGCCGCGCCGCCGGCGACCCTGCGCGCGGTGATCGCCATCGGCCCCTGGGGCAATGCGCGGGGGCTCTGGCCCGAGGGGGCGTTCGGCGCGATCGCCGTGCCGGTTCTGGTGATGGCCGGAAGCCTCGACGAGACATCGGGTTATGCCGCGATGCGGGCGATTGCCGAAGGGGCGCGGGGCGCGCTGCTGACCTTTCAGAACGCGGGCCACAACGCGGCGGCACCGATCCCGGCCCCGGCGGAAAGCCATGCCGTCAGCCCCGCGCTGGGCTGGGCGCCGTTCCTGCATTATGCCGATGCGGTCTGGGATACGGTGCGCCTGAACGCCCTCGCCCAGCATTTCGCGGCGGCGTTTCTGGATTTGCACCTGAAGGGCGACGCCCGTGCCGCGCCGCTGCTGGACCCGGCCACCGCCCTGTTCCCCGAGGCCGGGTTCGCCCCCGGCACCGGGGCCGGATTGCGCTTCGAGGTGTTCTGGGGGGTAAGGTGGGGTTGAACCCCACCTTACGGGGGCGGGTCGGTTGGCCGTCAGGCGATCCTTTCCATCCGGGCCTTGTCCATCGAGCCCGGCACGATGGTGATCGGCACCGGCAGGCTGCCCGAGTTGCGCGACAGTTGCGTCACCAGCGGCCCCGGGCCCGAGCGGTCCGAGCCCGCGCCCAGCACCAGGACGCCGATCTCGGGCGTTTCCTGGATCAGGGCGAGGATCTCGTCGACCGGCTTGCCCTCGCGGATCACCAGATCGGGCTGGATCGCGTGCTTGTCGCGCATCCATTTGGCAAAGACCTGGAAATGCGCCTCGATCCGTTCGCGGGCCTCGGCGCGCATGAGGTCGGCGACCCCGATCCAGTGCTGGAATTCCTCGGGCGGGATGACCGACAGGATGATGACCCCGCCGCCCGTGTGCTTGGCGCGCAGCGCCGCAAAGCGGATCGCGTTGAGGCATTCGCGGCTGTCGTCCAGCACGACGAGGAACTTGCGCATGGTGGTCTCCGGTTCGCGCGCATATTGGCGCAGGGCGCAGGGCCTGTCCAGCGGCGCCGGTGGCAGGGTGCTCAGCGGTTGGAGGCGGCCCAGTCCCAGTAGAGCTCGCGCGTCCTTCGGGTCAGCGGGCCGACCGGATAGCGCGTCTGATCGAAGGCCACGACGGGGGTGACCTTGGACATGTTGCCCGACAGGAACACCTCGTCGGCGCCGCGAAAATCGTCGAGCGTCAGCACGGTTTCATGCACGGTGACGCCATCGGCGCGCAGGTTGGCGATGTGGCGCGCGCGGGTGATGCCCGAGAGGAACGTGCCGTTGGCGATGGGGGTGAAGACCTCGCCATCCTTGACCATGAACACATTCGCCGTTGCGGATTCCGCGACATTGCCGTGGCTGTCGCAGACCAGCGCGTTGTCAAAGCCCTTGGCCATCGCCTCGGCCAGCATGCGGGCGTTGTTGGGATAGAGGCAGCCGGCCTTGGCGTTGGTCACGGCGCAATCCAGCGTCGGGCGGCGAAAGCGGGTGGTGGTCAGGGTGGTGGTCGCCGTTTCGGGCGCCATGGGGATGGCTTCGAGGCAGAGGCAGAACCCGGTCGCGTCCTGCGCGGGCAGAACACCGGTATGGCCGCCGTTGATCGCCCAGTACATGGGGCGGATATAGGCGGCGGGGGCGAAATCCTTCAGCCCCTCGCGCACGATGTCGAGCATGTCGGCCACCGCCATCGTCGGGTTGATCAGCAGCGCCTGGGCCGAGGCATTGACCCGGGTCAGGTGCTTGTCGAGGTCGGGGGCCATGCCGTCGAACCAGCGCGCGCCGTCGAACACGGTCGTGCCCAGCCAGGCGCCGTGGTCGGCGGCCTTCATCACCGGGATATCGCCCTCGTGCCAGCGTCCCTCGAAAAAGGTGCGAATGCGCGAACCGACCGCCATGATATCCCCCCTGTCTGGTGCGGGGTGACTTAATCACCCCGCGCGGGCAAGGTCCAGTCAGAGGTTGAACACGCGGCTGGGGTGCAACTCGCCGCCCATGTAGGTGCCGACGGCGACGGGCCTGCCCTCGAAGCTGGCCCAGGCCGTATCGCCCGGCGCGGCCCGGCTGGACAGCACCCGGCCCGGGTTGCCGTTCTTCAGCCGCACCGCTCCCTCGGGCGACAGCGGCAGTTCGGGCAGAAAGCGCAGCGCCTTTTCCAGCGGGTGCAGATGGGCGTCGAGTTCGGG
>CALEZJ010000265.1 GCA_937927885.1 uncultured Paracoccaceae bacterium
GAATAATTCGGGTCGGCATCCGAATGCGGCGCGGGCGCGGGGGGCTCGGGCGGGGCCTCGGCCTGGGGCATTTCGGTTTCGTCCGAAAGCTCGTCCTCGGCGCTGTCGTCCATCACGGTTTCGGTTTCCGCCGATTCCTCGCGCGGGCCGTCGTCGGATTGTTCGGTCTCGTCCTGCTCCTGGTCGTCGTCGCCCTGCGAATCCGGGTTCTCGGGCGCCTCCTCGGATTGATCTTCGGACCCTTCCTCCTCGTCGCCCATGTCGGGGTCATCGCCCAACTGGTCGCCATACCCCAGATCCGCGATCACCTTGCGCGCCAGACGGGCAAAGGCCGACTGGTCGGCCAGCGCGGCGTCGAGCCCCTCCAGCGTGCCGCCGGCCTGTTCCTCGAAGAAGGGGCGCCACATGTCGGCAACCTGCGACGCGCCGCGCGGCAGGGCGCGGTGGCTGGCCAGTTCGCGGATCAGATAGCCCGCCGCCACCGACAAGGGCGCCTCGGCCTGGCTGCGGATCTGGGCGTATCCCTTGCGTTCGGCGTCGTGGGCGATGCGGGCGTCGATGTTTGACGCGGTCCCGGGCATCGCGCGCCCGCCGACCGCCTCGCAGCGCGCGGTCTCCATTGCTTCGTACAGGTCGCGCGCCATCTGGCCCTGAGGCAGATAGCGGGCATGCACCCCCTCGTCGTGATAGCGCCGCTTCAGGGCAAAGCCATCGGCGGTGCCCCGGGCCAGAAGCACCTCATCACGGGTCATGCGGCGGGTCACCTGCGGCAGGCGCATCGCGTCCTTGGTCATCCCGGGCGGATCGACGGTGAACGAGACCGCAATCTCGACATCGTCGGCCAGCACGCGCGTGGCCTCGGTCAGCGCCTTCTTGAAGGGATCCGCGGGGTTGTCAGAGGGTTTTTGCATCAGCGCCGGTCATTGAGAAGGTCACAATAGGTGGTGTCGCCCCGGATCAGGTGGTCGCCCGACCAAGGCAGTCCGTCGCCGTTGTCGCGGGCGCGGAAGCGTTGGGAATACAGGTCGATCACCCGGAGCACGTCGTCGCGGGTGCTGGTATAGGCGCGCGAGACGCCCACGCCGCCATTGCGCCGCGTGATCTCGGCCCGGGTCAGGTTGGGGTCGACATCGGCCAGCCGCGCGCGGGTCGGGCGGCCCTGGCCCTGGTGGGCATCGGCCCAGGCATTCTGCGCCAGCCAGAGGCCCGAGCAGCGGATCCCCGCCACGTCGAATTCGGGCGAGGAGCGGCGCGCGTCATAGACCTCGATCAGCGGGATCAACTGGCCCAGCGCGGGATGCGCCAGGGCAGGGCCGACCGGAAGGGCGGCAAGCGTCGCGGCAACGAGAAGGCGGCGTGCAAGGTTCATGGCTCTGGTAAATCACCCTTGGGGGGGGCGGGGCAAGGGCCACCGCACCCGGTTACAGGGCTTCTGTCGCAATCCCCCGCGTCCGGGTTCATTCAAAGATCGCGCGGCACGCATCGGGAAAGAAATCCACGCCCAGGTCGGCCAGCGCAAAGGCACGGATCCCGGCATCCCCCTCGCGCGTGACCTCGGGGGCCTCGTCGCCCGGACCGAAGGTCAGCGAATAGCGCCCGGTCAGCAGGTTCACCGAGCAATTGCCGTTGTGGGTCGGGTCAAGGCGATCGTAAAACAGATAGTCGAACCCCGCGACACGAAACTCGCCCTGCCGGAAGGCCACGGTCAGCGCCATCTGCCAGGGCTCGCGCCCGATGCCGGTCTGTTCCGACAGGATGGCAAAGCTGGTGGGGCTGCGCGATTCGAGCCGCGGAACCTGCCCGGCCATGCCGCCGAAAAAGACCACGCCCGGCAGGTGCAGGCCCGGCTGCAACCCCTGCCAGTCATGGCCCAGCATCACCACCAGATCGGCGTCACCCTCGGCACGGCCATAAAGCAGCACCGCATCGGGGTTGCCGTCCGCGTTCCAGTCGCCCGAGAGCGCGGCAATCGGCAAGGGTTGGTCCTGCGCCATCAGGGGCAGGGTCGTGCACAGAAGGACAAGCGCGCTTCGCATCATGCGCCCAGTGAACCACGGTGGGGGCCGCCTGTCCACTTTTGCATCCGCGCACAGGTCCTGTGCGGTGGCGCGGTCGTGACTTTGGCCGGAAGGTCACCAAGTAAGGGAGCACAACCCGCTGACATTGCACAGGAGTCTTCCATGTCCGCCAAACCCCGTATCGCCATCATCGTCGGCTCGACCCGCAATGTGCGCTTTGCCGATATCCCCACACGCTGGATCGAGGCCCAGGCCAAGGCGCGTGGCGATCTCGAGGTCGAGGTCGTCGACCTGCGCGACTATCCGATGCCGCATTTCGACGAAGTGGCCTCGAACGCCTGGGCGCCGACGCAGAACCCGGTCGCGGTGTCGTGGCAGAAGAAACTGGCCGAGTTCGACGGCTACATCTTTGTCGTGGCCGAGTACAACCGCTCGATCACCGGTGCGCTGAAGAACGCGCTGGATCAGGCCTATGTGGAATGGGCGCGCAAGCCCTTTGGCGCCGTCTCGTATGGGTCGATGGGCGGGGCCAATGCGCTGGGACACCTGCAGAACATCGGTGTGGAACTGCAGATGGTGCCGGTCCGCAACGCCGTTCGCATCGGCGGCAGCGATTTCTTCCGCGTCCATCCGGGCTTTGGCGGGTCGGGCAACCTTGGCGGCATCGAGGCGGTCATCGCGCCTTCGGCCAAGGCCATGCTGGACGACGTGGTCTGGTGGGCGAACGCCACGAAGGCCGCGCGCGGCTGAGGTTTACGGTCGGTGGGGTGAAACCCCACCTTACCCGTGACGCCAAAACGAGACGCCCCGCCGGGAACCGGACGGGGCGTTTTTCGCCGGGTGTCCTTGTCAGCGCATCGCGGCCGAGGCCGCCGATTCCGGCAATTCCTCGCCAAAGCAGCGCTGATAGAACTCGGCCACCGTCTGGCGCTCCAGTTCGTCGCATTTGTTCAGGAAGGTCAGCCGGAACGCATAGCCGATGTTGCGGAAGATGCGCGCATTCTCGGCCCAGTTGATGACCGTGCGGGGCGACATCACCGTGGAAAGCTGCCCCTTCATGAAGGCCGTGCGCGTGAGGTCCGCCACGGTGACCATCTGGCTGATCTCCTGCCGTCCCTTGGCGGTGTTCCAGGTCGGGTTCTTGGCCAGCACGATGGCGGTTTCGGCGTCGTGCGACAGGTAGTTGAGCGTGGCCACCAGCGACCAGCGGTCCATCTGGGCCTGGTTGATCTGCTGGACACCATGATAGAGGCCCGTGGTGTCGCCCAGACCAACGGTGTTTGCCGTCGCAAAGAGGCGGAAGCTGGGATGCGGGGTGATGATTTCGTTCTGGTCCAGAAGGGTCAGCTTGCCGTCATGCTCCAGCACGCGCTGGATGACGAACATCACATCCGCCCGGCCCGCGTCGTATTCGTCAAAGACGATGGCGCAGGGGTTCCTGAGCGCCCAGGGCAGGATGCCTTCGTGGAACTCGGTCACCTGCTTGCCGTCGCGCAGCTTGATCGCGTCCTTGCCGATCAGGTCGATCCGGCTGATGTGGCTGTCGAGGTTCACCCGCACGCAGGGCCAGTTCAGCCGCGCCGCGACCTGCTCGATATGGGTCGATTTGCCGGTGCCGTGATAGCCCTGGATCATC
>CALEZJ010000266.1 GCA_937927885.1 uncultured Paracoccaceae bacterium
GCCTTGTAGCGGTCGAGGTCAAAGACCGCCCCGCCGCAATGCGGGCAGGTGTCCGGAGACGTGGTGTTGATGGCGTCGCAGATGAGGCAAAGACGACGTACCATGATGGAACCCCTTTGTTGTCTGGCGATCCCTTTCCGGCGTGGCCCTTTTTCCATAATCGGGCGGTCCGGGAAGGTGAGCCGCGCCTCTTGCGCGTCTCTCTTTCCCGGACTGCCTCCCGGCGAGGGCAGGAGGGAGACCCGGCAACAGGAAAATCAAAGCCCAGGGGTCGGGGGCCCCGCCTGCACAAGCCGGCTCTTCTTCGAAAAATCGCGATTTTCGGCCTTTGCCGAAATCTCTGTCGATCAGCCGGTGCGGAAGATGGGGGTGCCCCCTTGGGACGCAGTATTTTCCTGTTGACGGGGAAACCGGCGGTTCCCGGACGGCCGCGCGCGTGCGGCCTGGCAAAGGCAGGGGGCGCGCCTCGCCAGATGCGATGCAGATGCGTTGTGGACGGTTTCGATCCGCAATCTCGGACGGAACGCGCTGCGTCTGCGCGACGAGGGGGCGAGGACAGACACAGACTTCGCCACGCGCGGAATCAGGCGGCGACTGCCTTTCCGTTGAAGATTTCGTGCAGCATGGCAGTCCTTGGCCATCGGATCGTCGACGAGGACATTGCGGTCAGCGAGAAACAGGATCTTCGGTGTGCGGTTCACCCCCTTGCCGTTCCAGCGCGCCGACCACAGTTTCCAGCTGATCTGGAAGGCGACGGCGGTCTTGCCCGCCCCGATGCAAAGCGTCAGCAGGATTCTCTTGCGCCCCTGAAGCGCCGCCTGGACGGCACGATTGACGGCAATCTCCTGATAATATCTCAGCGGCTTGGCGCGATCCGGAAAATTCGGGGTCAACAATCGTTCGGCGGCAACCGGGTCATCCAGCCCTTCCGCCGCCCGTTGTCGTGTCCACAGGTCAGCTGGGACCGGGAAGCCGTCCAGCCTGCGTTCGATCCCGGTCGTGTAGTCGAACTCGACGATCTCGGCGCCATTGGTGGGATAGGCAAACATGAGGCCCAGAACTTCTGGCATAATCCTTGGCCTGCTGCAGACCATCTGCCGTATGGCGATAACGGGCCTTGGCCTCGACCACGGCAATCGGAAAATCGGGACTGTAGCGCAAAACATAGTCCGCGCGCTTCTGCTTGCCCCTGCGCGCCCGGCCGCCGACAATGACGATCCGGCCATCCGTGAACGCCCGCTGCTCGTTGATTGCATGGGGCCGATCATCCCAACCCGCCGCCTGCAGCTTCGGGACGACAAGTTTGCGGCAGGTATCGGCCTCGTTCATAAGTTCAGGCTCGCTGGCATTGGCGACGGCACCCTCTACATGACGCCCATCCATGTACAAAATCACCGCATAGGGGGCTTGGTCGATAAGCGGATTTTTGCTTGCGTGACACAATCTTTATCAACCAGAGCCACGCACATGCAATTTCAACAAGTTATTGGTCCCGTGCCGTGAATTGCGCCGGGGCGATCACACGCCGGACAGAAGGCGCTGCAAGGCGGGCAGGTCGGTCTTGCCCGAGGCCATGACCGGGATCTCGTCCAGCAGCCGCATCTCGGCCGGCAGTTGAATCTCGGCCACGCCCTTGGCGCGCGCATGCAGGCGCAGCGCGTCAAGCGTCGCGGTCGCGTTGGTGATGGCCAGCACCACCCGCTCGCCCTTGCGCGGATCGGGCAGCGCGATCGCCCCCAAGGGCTGGCCCGGCCAGACCTCGGCCGCCAGCGCCTCGATAGCGGCCAGAGATACCATCTCGCCGCCCACCTTGGCAAAGCGCTTGGCGCGGCCGACGATGACCATATGCCCGCTTTCGGCAAAGCGCACCACGTCGCCGGTATCATACCAGCCATCCGGGGGCGGCACGAGGCAGCCCGGCGCGTCGGCCAGCAGATAGCCCGCCATGACATTGCCGCCGCGCACCGACAGGCGATGCCCGTCGACGCCCGGCACCGCCTCCAGCCGGTGCTCGATCCCCGGCAGCAGGCGGCCCACGGTGCCGTGGCGGTGATCCTCGGGCACGTTCAGCGCCATGACCGGCCCGGTCTCGGTGGCGCCGTAACCTTCATAGATGATCGCGCCGAAACCGGCCCAGGTGGCGCGGGTGGCGGCTTTGATCGGCTCGGCCCCGGCGATGACGGCGCGCAGGGTGCCGAAATGCTCGACCCCCGCACGCCGCGCCCAGGCGGTCAGGAAGGTGTCGGTGCCAAACAGCAGCGTCGCCTGCATCCGCGCCGACAGCTCGGGGATGATCCGGTAATGCAGCGGCGAGGGATGCAGTCCGGTGCGGATGCCGCACAGCAGAGGGAACACGATCCCCGCCGTCAGCCCGAAGCTGTGAAACAGCGGCAAGGGCGAGACCGCGCGGTCATGCGGCCCGACATTGGCGCGCGCCTGCAATTGCGCGACATTGGCCAGCAGGTTGCCATGGGTCAGCACCACGCCCTTGGGCGCGCCCTCGGTGCCCGAGGTGAACAGCAC
>CALEZJ010000267.1 GCA_937927885.1 uncultured Paracoccaceae bacterium
CCCCCTGCCCCGCCGCGCGCCCGCGCGCCGCAGGCGGCCCCGATGGCCCCCGCGCAGGCCGCGTCGCGCGCGCCCCTGCAGCCCCCCCACATGCAGCCTGTCACGCAGGCCGAACCCGCGCCCGCCTGGGGCCGCCCCGAAAAGGCGGGCCTCCTGTCGCGGGTGGCCGCGCTGGGTCGGCGCCCGGCCGAACCCCCCGCCGATCCCTCCGATTCCGCATGGCATGACGGCGAGCTGATCGAGCAGCAGCCGCCGCAGCAGGCGCTGAACACCCCGGCCCCCAGCCCGGACCGCATCCGCTCGCGCATTGCCGAACTGATGGGGGGCCGCAGCCCGGCCAAGCCCGTGCTGCGCTTTGACCCCGAACTCTACCCCCACCAGCGCCCGACGCAGACCGCGCCGCATGTCGAACCGCCGCTGACCGCCCAGCGCACCCAGGCCCAGCCGCAGCCGCAGCCCGCGCCGCAGCCCGCCGCGAACGGGTTCAGTTTCAGCCATGCCTTCGGCTTCCAGGCCAGCGCGGCACCGCACCTGCCGCTGCCGACCCCGCAGTGGCGCGATCCCGACGCGCTGATCGAGGACGAGGACGACGACGGCTTTGACGCGGGCTACAGCGAACCCGCGCCGCGCGCGCCCGCCACGCACAGCCCCCTCTCGCACAGCCCCGGCACGCTGAACCGCCGCGTGGTGCAGACCCCGCCGCGCAAGGCCGCCGCGACCTCGCGTCAGGCGATGGCCGAGGCCCAGCCGCGCCTCCCCTTCGAACCCGCCCGCGCCCCCGCTTTCGAACTGCCCGCCCTCTCGCTCTTGCGCGACCCGGCGCTCGAACGCCGCACCGCCCCCTCGCACGAGGCACTCGAGGAAAACGCCCGCATGCTGGAAAGCGTGCTGGAGGATTACGGCGTGCGCGGCGAGATCCTCTCTGTCCGCCCCGGCCCCGTGGTGACGATGTACGAACTCGAACCCGCGCCGGGATTGAAGGCCAGCCGCGTCATCGGCCTGTCGGACGACATCGCCCGGTCGATGTCGGCCCTCTCGGCCCGCGTCAGCACCGTGCCGGGCCGAACCGTCATCGGCATCGAACTGCCCAACGACGACCGCCAGACGGTGGTCCTGCGCGAAATCCTCGCCAGCCGCGATTTCGGCGACAGCCAGATGCGGCTGCCGCTGGCGCTGGGCAAGGACATCGGCGGCGAACCCGTGGTGGCCAACCTCGCCAAGATGCCCCACCTCCTGATCGCCGGGACCACGGGCTCGGGCAAGTCGGTGGCGATCAACACGATGATCCTGTCGCTTCTCTACAAACTGACCCCCGCCGAATGCCGCCTCATCATGATCGACCCCAAGATGCTGGAACTTTCCGTCTATGACGGCATCCCGCACCTGCTGTCGCCGGTGGTCACCGACCCGAAAAAGGCCGTCGTGGCGCTGAAATGGGTCGTCGGCGAGATGGAGGACCGCTATCGCAAGATGTCCAAGATGGGCGTGCGCAACATCGAGGGCTATAACGGCCGCGTGCGCGAGGCCCTGGCCAAGGGCGAGATGTTCAAGCGCACGGTGCAGACCGGCTTTGACGACGAAACCGGCGATCCGGTGTTTGAAACCGAGGAATTCGCGCCGGAACTTTTGCCCTTCATCGTGGTGATCGTCGACGAGATGGCCGACCTGATGATGGTCGCGGGCAAGGAGATCGAGGCCTGCATCCAGCGTCTGGCGCAGATGGCGCGCGCCTCGGGGATCCACCTCATCATGGCGACGCAGCGCCCCTCGGTCGATGTGATCACCGGCACGATCAAGGCGAACTTCCCCACACGGATCAGTTTTCAGGTCACGTCAAAGATCGACAGCCGCACCATTCTGGGCGAACAGGGCGCCGAGCAACTCCTGGGCGCGGGCGACATGCTCTATATGGCCGGCGGCGGCAAGGTCAGCCGCATCCACGGGCCTTTCGTGTCCGACGGCGAGGTCGAGGAGGTCGTCGCGCATCTGAAAAGCTTCGGCCCGGCGGATTATGTCGCCAGCGTGCTCGAGGCCCCCGAGGGCGAGCGCGAGAGCGACATCGACAGCGCGCTGGGTCTGGGCGAGGGCGCCGGGGACGACGCGCTTTACGATCAGGCGGTGGCGATCGTCGCGCGCGACCGCAAATGCTCGACCAGCTATATCCAGCGCAAACTGGGGATCGGCTATAACAAGGCCGCGCGTCTGGTCGAACAGATGGAGCAGGAAGGCGTGGTCTCGACCGCGAACCATGTCGGCAAGCGTGAGATTCTGGTGCCGGAAAGCCATTGAAGGGGCGGCTCAGCCCATCCGCGCCCACAGGCGCGGCGCCATCGGGCCAAGACGCTCCTCAATGGCGATCATCGCGCCGGTAATCAGATCCTCGCGCCAGCGGCGGCCGACGATCTGCACGCCCACGGGGCTGGTGCGGCCCTGATGGGTGGCGAGGCGTGTCGGGACGATCCCCGCGGGCAGGCCCATGAAGTTCATCGCCGTCGCCCAGAACCCTGACAGGATGACCTCGGCCGCGCCCTCGGGGATTTCGGCGTCGCGCCCGGCGGTGAACATCGGCGCGGGCAGGAACGGGGTCAGCACCAGCGGATACTCGGCCAGCAACAGCGACCATTGCCGGGCGAAATGGCTGCGCCTTGCCAGCGCCTGCAGATAGGCCTCGGGGGTGAAGGGCGGATAATGACCGAGGCATTCGCCCATGATCGCGGTGAAGGTGGGCGAGCCCAGCCGCTGCATGTCGGCACCGCCCATCAGATGAGCTTCGGTCAGAAGGGCGCGCAACGCGGTATCCGCAAGGTCCCGCAGAGCGGGCGGGGTGACGGGTTCCACGACATGGCCCGCGTCGGTCAGGGCGTCGCGCGCCGCGTGCAGCGCCGCCTCGACCTCGGGGAGCAGGGGGAAATTCAGGGTTTCGGTGGTGAAGCCGACCTTCATGGGCCCCTCCACAGGCGGCCCTGTCCAGGGCAGCGGCACATGGAACGGATCGTGCGGATCGGGCTGGATCAGCACCGGCATCGCCAGGTCGAGGTCGCGCGCGTGGCGGGCGATCAGGCCCTGCACCGACATGGATTGCGCCAGCATCCCGCGTTCCGCCGGTTGCGAGGGGTTGAAGGCGGGCACCCGGCCC
>CALEZJ010000268.1 GCA_937927885.1 uncultured Paracoccaceae bacterium
GCGTTGAGCAGCGCGGTGTCCGCCACGCCTTGTGATGCGTTGTCGCCGGGCTCCTGCCCCTGGCGCCGGCGGTTGTCACCACGGCCACCACGGCGTTCGCGGCGAGCGCCTTCGGCGGCGGCCTCGGATGCTTCACCTGCCGGCGTGGTGGAGACCTGTCCTTCCAGTGCGGTGCTGTCGGCGACCTGGTCCTGGCGGTTGTCTCGGCGGCTGTCCCGACGCCCACCGTTGCGACCCTGTCCCTCGGCGCGTTCACCCCGCGGTTCGCCGCTGCGACCCTCGGCGCGGTGGTCACCACGGCGGGAGGCGAGCCGGTGCGCGGGGTGATCGTACTGGCCGAGGCAACGCGTAGCGGAGTGCGCCGACAGGACGACGGCGAAGGGCTGGCTCTGGCCTGACGCGGCGCTACCCCGCTGCTGACGTCGCAAGGCGAGTATTTGAGGCAAGATGAATAGACAGGAGCGGTTTCGGTGTCAGCCTGCGTTGACCTTGCGAATTGGCTGGTGACACTCGAACCATGACGAATTTTTCGCACCGACTCACTCGCGCGCCTTTGGCCCATGACATCCAGGCGGGGGTCGAGATTGACTGCCGCTTTTCTGACCTTGCCCCCGAACTTCGCGAGCTTCTTGCGGGAACGGCCGGGTGCAGCCCGTTTCTTAAAACCCTGATGGAGCGCGAGGCGGACTGGCTGCGCGAGGCCCTTGCAGGGACGCCCGAAGCGGCGATGGACGCTGTGCTGGCACTAGGGCCGATGGGGGTGGCCGAGACCGGATCGGCCCTGAGGCGCGCCAAGCGTCGGGTGGCGCTGCTTGCGGCGCTGGCCGACCTGGGCGGCGTCTGGCAACTGGAGGAGGTGACGGGCGCCCTGACGCGGCTGGCGGATCTGGGGGTGCAGCGCGCGCTGGCCTGCCATCTGGCCGAGGAAATCCGGCGCGGCAAGATCCCCGGGGCCGTGCCGGGGGATGAGGAGACCGGCGCCGGAATGGTCGCCTTTGCCATGGGCAAGATGGGGGCGTTCGAGCTCAATTATTCCTCGGACATTGACCTGATATGCCTCTTCGATCAGGACCGCTTTGCGCCCGATGACGCGCACGAAGCCCGCGCAGCCTTCATCCGCGCGACGCGCAAGGCGGCGGCGATGTTGAATGACCATACCGGCGAGGGCTATGTCTTTCGCACGGACCTCAGGCTGCGACCCGATGCGAGCGTGACGCCGGTCTGCATCTCGATGGAGGCCGCCGAGCGGTATTACGAATCGCTGGGCCGAACCTGGGAGCGCGCCGCCTGGATCAAGGCGCGGCCCTGTGCCGGGGATCTGGCGGCGGGAGAACGGTTCATCGCCACACTCAGGCCCTTCGTGTGGCGTCGCCATCTGGATTTCGCCGCCATCCGCGATGCGCATGACATGATCCGTCGCATCCGCGAGCACAAGAGGCTGGGTGGGGCGCTGTCATTGGAGGCGCATAACCTGAAGCTGGGGCAGGGCGGCATCCGCGAGATCGAGTTTTTCACCCAGACGCGCCAGTTGATCGCTGGCGGGCGCGACCCTGGACTGCGCCAGCGTGACACCATGGGGGGGCTGGCGGCGCTGGCTGCCAAGGGATGGGTTCCGGGTGCGGTGGCCGAGGCGCTGGCGCAGCATTACCGCGATCACCGCGAGATCGAGCACCGATTGCAGATGGTGGGCGATGCGCAGACCCAGATCCTGCCCAATACGCCCGAGGGCTGGGATAGGCTGGCGCGGTTTCAGGGCGAGGGGGACACCGCGCGCTACCGCGCGCGGTTGCGCGAACGCCTGATCGAGATCAGCGCTCTGACCGAGGATCTCTTTCAGCCTGGCGAGGGGGCGCGGGTCGAGGCACCGGATCTCAGCGAGCAACAACAAGGGATTGTCAGCGGCTGGCGGGCCTATCCCTGTCTGCGTTCGACCCGCGCTCAGGATATCTTCACCCGCCTTCAGCCCGAATTGCTGACTCGCCTTCTGGCCGCGCCGCAACCCGACGCGGCAATCCTGGGGTTTGACCGGTTCCTCTCCGGTCTTCCGGCCGGGGTGCAGTTGTTCTCGCTCTTCGAGGCCAATCCGACGTTGATCGAACTGTTGGTCGATATCCTGACCACGGCGCCCGTTCTTGGCCAGTACCTGGCGCGCAACGCAGGCGTGTTCGATGCGGTGATCGGTGGTGGCTTCTTTGCCCCTTGGCCAGGGGCGGCAGCACTGAAGGCCGATCTGGCGGCGCGGCTCGATGCGCTGGGGGATTACGAACGTCGTCTGGACGGCGCGCGCATCTGGTTGAAGGAATGGCATTTCCGGGTCGGCGTACATCACCTGCGCGGCCTGATTGACGCGTTCGAGGCCGCGACCCAGTTCGCGCAACTGGCCGATGCCGTGGTGGCTGGCGTCTGGCCGCATGTGGCCGCGGATTTCGCGCGCAAGCACGGACCTGCACCAGGGCGTGGCGCCGTGGTTCTGGGGATGGGCTCGCTGGGCGCGGGCCGGCTGAATGCGGCCTCGGATCTGGACCTGATCGTGATCTATGACCCGGCGGGGCAGGAGATGTCCGAGGGGTCGCGTCCGCTGGCCACGCGGCCCTATTACGCGCGGCTCACGCAGGCATTGGTCACCCCTCTCAGCGCGCCGATGGCTCAGGGGCGGCTCTACGAGGTCGACATGCGGCTGCGTCCGTCCGGGCGGCAGGGACCCGTGGCGACCTCGATCGACGCGTTCCGCGCCTATCAGCGTGACGAGGCCTGGACCTGGGAGCATCTGGCGCTGACCCGGGCGCGGGTGGTCGCGGGCGCATCGGATCTGGCGGACGATGTCGAAACCTGTCGATTGACGCTGCTGGCCGAAAAGGCGGGGGGTGCGATGGTGGCGCAGGACGTGGCCGAAATGCGCGCGCGACTCAGGGCCGCCAAGCCGGGGCATGGCGCCCTCGAGGCCAAGGATGGCGCCGGGCGCTTGCAGGACATCGAACTGCTGGCCCAGATGCTGGCACTGCAATCGGCTTCAGGGGTACGACGGGTCGAGGGGCAGATTTCGGCGGGCAAGCGGTCTGGCCGGATTTCGGCGGTCGAAGAAACGGCGCTCTTGGCTGCCTATCGCCTGCTGTGGCGCGTGCAATGCTGCCTGCGCCAGTTGGGCGACCGGGTGACCGACCCTGCCGCGCTGGGCGAGGGGGCGCGGCGGTTCCTCTTGCGCGAGACGGGGGTGGAAAGCGTCGACGCGCTGGTGGAGAAACTGGCCGAGGCAAGCGAGGTGGCGGAAGGAGTGATCGACCGGGTTTTGGGTGGTGTGCACTGAACACACCCCCCTTGTCGGCAGGAGAGGGTGATTTTCGGGCGACAAGATCACGGTTTACTGCGAGGGTCCCTGCTGGATACGCCCTCGGCGCGCGCCATCACTCGGCCGCGCGTGCTGCGTCGTTGGCCGCGTCCATCCGCGCCTTCAGCGTCTCGATATCGTCGAACTTGACACTCTCGCCACAGCCGCAGGCTTCGGAGACATTCGGGTTGCGGAACTTGAAGCCGGATTCCAGCAATCCGACCTCATAGTCGATCTCGGTTCCGAACAGGAACATCTGTGCCATCGGTGCGATGATGACCCGGGCCTCGCCTTGGGTGACGACCTCTTCATGGGGGGCCACGGTATCGGCAAAGTCCATCGTGTATTCCATGCCCGCGCAGCCGCCCTTCTTGACGCCGATGCGCAGGCCGGCGCTGCCCTGCTTTTCCATCAGCCGCGCGATCTGGCGGGCGGCGGGCGGGGTCAGGGTGACGGCGGCTTTGCCGGGAATGCCGAACATGGGATTCTCCTTTCCCGGCAATTTAGGCGCTTCAGGGCAGAATTCCAAGCGGGGGCAGCGCGTTCAGCAGCGCAAGGCAGCCATAAGCGGCCAGCAAGGCCCAGGCGAAAGAGGCCAGCGTGCCGATGATCACATATTCCGACATCGCCCGGTCATCCTTGACCGCACCGAAGCGCAGGATCGACTTGGCGGCGATCAGCAGGCCCACGCCTTCGGGCTGGCCCAGCAGGACAAGGGCAAAGATCAGCCCGCGCTCCAGCAGCCCGATGACGCGGCCGGCGCCGGGCAGGCCCTCGGGGATTTCCACCCGCAGGGCGAAGGGCGCCATCAGCAGGCCCACGGCAAAACCGCCGGCCCGGGTGGCCAGGATCGCGCCGGCCACCAGCGCCATCAGGCCGGGCAGGGGGGCGATGGCCCCCCAAAGACCCCCGGCAAAAATCCCGGGCTGCCACAAGGCCAGCGCCGCAATCGCCGCCAGATGCAGCGCCTGATCGCCCAGAAAGCCCGCCAGCCCCGGCCGCATCCGCGTCTTGGCCAGATCGGTCGCCATGTGCAGCGCCGTCAGCCAGACCAGCGCCGGCGCCAGACTGCCCGTCGCCGCCACCGCACAGGCCAGCACCACTGCCCCATGGG
>CALEZJ010000269.1 GCA_937927885.1 uncultured Paracoccaceae bacterium
GGGTTCCAGTAGAGGCCCCGCGAATGCAAGCGACAAGGCGAAGCACATCAAGGGGTTGCCGCTACACAACGCAGCAACACCGGCGATCCAGTCTTCCAGCGTTCCGGCCGGTTTCATTTCGGCCGCCAGCACCGGGGAATCGTCGTTGAGAAACATCACATTGTCTGCACCGAGGACGCGCCCATCTCCACAAACGAAGGTGGAGCATGTCTCGTCCGTCCAACCCAACCGGTCGACAGTGGTCAATCGCGCGGAGGGCTTCCAGCGTTGGAGCAGATCCGTCAAGGCGTCTTTGGACCCGCGTGTGGGCGCGAGAGTCAGGCCCATGTCCAAAAGGATCGTCCGCAATTCGGCGCCGTCTGTCGCAAAGAGCTTGGCCGGAATGACGCGAGGCAGCGGCACCCCGTCGGGATTGATCACCTCGACAAGGCGCCCCCATCCAGTGCCCTTGGCGTCGCGCACCATCGCAATGACGCTTATGCTCGAACAGAGAAAAATCCAGGTAGTCTTTTCTTCCCTGTCTTTCACCTCGCGAAACACGCCGTCCTTTCGCATCCGATAGCCGGAGGGAAGCGGTGAGAAGCCGGTCTCCACGATTTGCAACTTCGATTTCATCCCGCCACCTCAAGACGCAGGAGGTCGTTGAAGTCACAGCCCTTGGGCGGTGTCAGGATGGACACCTCCCAGCCTTGCCGAGCTGCCATGTCTGCCAGCACCAGGGTCGCCGCGCGCCCGGCCTTGTCGTTGTCCGCCGCAATCGTCAGGCGCCCCGCCTGCCGGGGAAGGCGTAGCGCGATCATGCCGCTGGTGGACAAGGCCGCCCAGATCATCGCTGGCCCCTGCAGCAGGCTGCAGGCGAGGGAAAGCGCGGTCTCGATCCCCTCGGCGACGACGAGGCGGTCTGACACCGGCGCGAGGCGCACCGCGCCGCCCGCCGTGCGGCCCAGCAAGAGTTTGTCCCCGCCCCAAAGCCCGGCCTTGCCAGTGCCATCAGCGCGCAGGAAGGTTCGGTGAACGGCGAACCCGGGAGCGCCCTGCACCCGGGCGATCATCGCTGGCCAGCGCCGGGCGGTCGGCCCATGCCAACATTCGGGATGGAACCTGAGCGTGACGGGCAGATCGCAGGTGATGCCCCGCCCGCGAAGATAGGTTTCGGCGGGGGTGGCCCCGATGGGCAAGGATTCGTTCCAGAGCCGTTCGGACAGCATCGCCATTCTGGCAAGTTCGGCGTGTTGCACGGCTTCGCGGCGCAGGGTCAAGCCGGGATCGACCGCTGCTACCGCGCCCGAATGCAAGCCAACCGCCCCCGCGATATCGCGATAGACGCAACCACCCTTGAAGCAATGCAGCAACACCTTCCCATCCGCTCCGCGCGTGATGTTCAACGCCCGCTGATCCGGCCGCCCTTCCGGCTGGCAGACAGGGCAGGCGGCAGTGGCGTTGTTGACGTGTCCATGGAAGCCTAAGGTGGTGATGATGAGACGTGCGAAAGCCATGCTGCGATCCGATCACGCAACCGAGGGACGCTTGGTGCGCTCCCAGCCCTCGATCTCGGACAGCAACCAACGGGTGCAGCCGGGCGACAACGTGACGGGTTTGGGAAAATCGGGATCCGCCTTGGCCCAGCGCCATGGGGTCGAGCGATGGACCCCGTAACGGGCGCCAAGATCGAGATCGGTCAGAAAGGCTTCGGCCATAGGATGCACTCCAGCGTGTTGCGATGGGGTGCAGGATGTCGCGAGTTAGCGGTCTAGCCAAATCGACACAAAGACAAAACGACTTCAGTCGTTTTGTCTTTGTTGCCAGCAGAATAGATGAAGCGAATCAAAGTCCTCGCTCATCTCGAATTTTTCTTATGGCGCGCTCAATTGTTTTTTCACTTACATTAAGTGCCTTACCAGTTCGCAAGATTTCCAAGTAGACTTGCTTTGTTGTTTTTCCTACGAAAAATGAGTCGCCATGAGCCTCTAAGAACTGAGCAACTTCGTTGATCTTGTTGGGTCTTCCAATACTCCTTATCAACCGGGACATATCCGAAGTTTCAATCCCACTGATAGAGGCAAGTTCCTGAAGGAGGGGCTTGTTCTTTGATGCTTCCCAGCAGAGAGGGAGCCCAACGAAACGCGCCAATTGACGTGAGATGCGGTCAAAACCCATTGGGGTTTCTGTAGGAAAGGAGCGCGGAATCCTGACAGAATAGTCAATGTTCGATACGAAGTTGAATACCGAGGAAATATTATCCAAGAAAGAGTTCTTTTCTTCGTCCGTGTCGGGAAGGCGGTCAAAGAAAGGTTTAGCTTGTGAAAGAACTTCATGCACACACCTGACTACCCCCCCATTAGGAAGGGCAATGCAAATTTGTCTCGATTGGGATTTTATGAAGTTCATCATCAAAACAAAATGGAGAAACGATCTGAACCTTGGCTTCTGCTCAACTAAGGCATCGTTATGTGCTCTTGCGATCCTTCTGTATTCGGAATGAATTTCTCTTAGGGTAAGGTAGCCCGGTGGGCAGAAAGCCATCGTTACTCTCCTTTGAGGCGTTACCGGTGCAAGAAATCCACCCTCGCGTTCGGCATCTTAGCTCATTCCCCGAAATGCATGTTCGGTTGCCGTGTATTGTACCTCCAACGTCAACCGCGGTCCCTGCACCAAGCCCCTCAAGCTCGCTTCAAACTCGCCGGGTTGTGCGGTCAGGTCTATCGTCTTGAACCGCATCGGATGCCCTTGAATCGTCATCACCTCATAGACGGCGCCTCCCGTCTGAGGGTGCAGCAACATCCCCTCGGCCGTCAATGAGGCGGGGTCATCGGCACGCTCCTGACTGCGCAGGTAGCTGTAAAGCTGGTAGAGGTAGCCACTTTTCAGGATCTGGTCGCGGTAGGTGGACGCCGAGAAGATGTCGGTGAACTTCGTATCGATCACGATCCGGCGACCGCTTGCCGGGTTGTTCAGTTCGATGTCTGTCTGCATCCCTGGCAGGATCGACCCGATGCCGGTTGAGGCGGCTTCAACCGGCCAAGACAGGCGTCTGCCTTGCGCGATGCTCCATCCCAGAGGCTGCAGTTCAAGGCGGAGCGCATTCCCTATGGCGCGTTCGAACAGGCGTCGGATCAGATGATCGGTGCCGTTTGGCAGAGTTCCTGCAATGCGACCTGCCTCCTCCATGGGGATGAGTGTGTCGAACACCATGCGGGCAAGGGCCACCATGAGGCGGTCCGAGGTTTCATTGCGCCCGATCTGGTCGCTCGCCAGTTCCGCCCAGGAAGGGCGTGGTCCGACAACACCCATGCGAGTGAAATCTCCGGCCAGTTGACGGCATCGGTGCGCCACCAGATCGTCAGCAACTCGCGTTGCCAACCTTTCCAAGGCTGCCCGGACCATCCTGTTTCTGGGCGTATCCATCGTGTGCTCATCGAAACGGCAAGCGATGTTGCCGCGATCCATCAAACGGCGGGTCGTGGTCTCAAGCATGTCGATACGCCCGCGGACGCGCGACACTGTGGCCTTGCGAGGACGGTAGCCACGGGAGAGGTTTCGGCGCAGGCGTTCGTCGACGACATGGGTCAAGAGCCTCGCAACAAGATCGGGAAGATCCCGCGCAGACTCGACCTGATGAACGAACCTGCCTTTGAACTGAACCAGATCGGCCGCGTAGAGAAACAGCAGCCAGATGTTGCGCAGGGGAATCGGGGTGGCCATCATGGCCCCGTTCGGAGGGCTTGAGCCGCCTCCCGTGCCCGGTCGGGCGCATCGAACCAGTATTCCTCCAACAAGGGGGCGATCTCGGTCTCGATTACCTCGGCAAACCATTGCCATGGGTCAGCAATGTCCTCGTCTCCCGGCGTGACGAAGGAATGGCCGATGCGAAACTGCAACCCCAAGGCCCGGTCCTGGGCAATGGTCTCGTTCAGGCCCAACATGCGGTCGCGGATCAGGAGAATCACCTCGTCCGGGAAATCCCTGTCGCGGCACCAGTCTTCCCACGCTTTGTTCAGCATCGGCTCCAGTGTCACGAAGGCGAACCTGCGCCGCAAGGCCAGGTCGACCAGGGCAAGCGAGCGGTCGGCGATGTTCATCGTCCCGATGATGTAAAGGTTGTCGGGCACATGGATCTTCTCACCGGGAAGTTTGCGATAGGCCAGTTCCATTGCATCGGCCCGGCTGCGTTTGGTGCTTTCCAGAAGCGTCAGCATCTCGCCGAAAACCTGCGAAGGGTTGCCGCGATTGATCTCCTCGATGATCAGCACATGGGGCAAATCAGGTTGGGCTCGCGCCGCCTCGACCGCCTGGAGGAAGATGCCGTCCGTCAGAATCAGGCCATCGCTGGACGGACGATACCCCCGCACGAAGTCTTCGTAGGACAACGACGGATGAAACTGCACCGAGCGCAACTGCGAGGGCAGCGGCGACTTGCGGCCGATCAGGGCCTTGGCC
>CALEZJ010000270.1 GCA_937927885.1 uncultured Paracoccaceae bacterium
GGACCACGGCTTTGTGCGTGCCATCGACTATATGGGCGATGATGCGGCCATCGTGCAGGCGGCGCGGGTCAGCTATGGGGCGGGCACGCGGCACGTGCAGAATGACGAGGGGCTGATCCGCTACCTCATGCGCCACTGGCATTCGACGCCCTTCGAGATGTGCGAGATCAAGCTGCATGTGAAACTGCCGGTCTTCGTGGCGCGTCAGTGGATCCGCCACCGCACGGCCAATGTAAACGAATACTCGGCGCGCTATTCGATCCTTGATCGCGAATTCTATATCCCCGAGCCCGCGCAACTGGCGGCGCAATCGACGGTCAACAATCAGGGACGCGGCGCGGTGCTGGAGGGGCCCGAGGCGGCGCGGGTGCTGGCGCTGCTGAAATCCGACGCGGCGAAGATGTATGACCATTACGAAGAGATGCTGTCGCAAGAGGGCCAGCAGGGGCTGGCGCGCGAACTGGCACGGATGAACCTGCCGATGAACATCTATACCCAGTGGTACTGGAAGACCGATCTGCACAATCTCTTTCATTTCCTGCGCTTGCGCGCCGATGCTCATGCGCAGTACGAAATCCGCGTCTATGCCGAGACGATTGCCCGCATGGTCGCGGACTGGGTTCCGCTGGCCCATGCCGCATTCGAGGATTACCGCATGGGCGGCGTGACCCTGTCGGCCAAGGCCATCGCCGTTCTGAAACGTCGGCTGGCGGGCGAGGCCGTGACGCGCGAGGAGTCGGGCATGAGCATCGGCGAATGGCGCGAGTTTCAGGGGGTGTGGGGGTAGGTCCTTGTGGTGGGTGCGCCGCCTTTGGCGCACGTCCCTTCACCGCCCGCGCAGCCCGTCTGCCAGCAGGCTCTCCAGCGCGGCTTTCGGCACATCCGCGCTGACAAAGCTGTCGCCGATCCCGCGCGCCAGAATGAAGCGCAGTTTTCCGTCCTGCACCTTCTTGTCCTGCGCCATCAGGGCCATCAGCCCCTCGACCCCGGGCAGATCGCCCGGGATCTCGGCCAGTGAACGTTTCATCCCCATGGCCTGAAGATGCGCCGCAACGCGGACCGGGGCCTCTTGCGCGCACAGGCCCAGCCGCGCGGACAGGTCGAAGGCCAGAAGGCAGCCGATCGTCACCCCCTCGCCGTGCAGAAGCCGGTCGGAATAGCCTGTCGCCGCTTCCAGCGCATGGCCAAAGGTATGACCGAGGTTCAACAGCGCGCGCTCGCCCTGCTCGGTCTCGTCGCGTTCGACGATCCCGGCCTTCATGGCGACCGAATGGCGCACCGCCTGCTGACGCAGCGCCTTGTCGCCGCGCGCCAGCGCCGGGCCGTTCGCTTCGAGCCAGTCAAAGAACCCGGCATCGCCCAGAAGTCCGTATTTGACCACCTCGCCGTAACCGGCCAGAAAATCGCGCTGGGGCAGGCTGTCCAGCACGTCGATGTCGGCAAGCACCAGGCTGGGCTGGTGAAACGCGCCAATCAGGTTCTTGCCCTGTGACGAGTTGATCCCCGTCTTGCCGCCAACGCTGGAATCAACCTGCGCCAGAAGGCTGGTCGGCACCTGCACGAATCGCACGCCCCGGCGCAGGACGGCCGCGGCAAAGCCCACGAGGTCGCCGATCACCCCGCCACCGAGCGCGACCACCAGATCGCCGCGCTCGACCTTCTGTTCCAGCAGCCATTCGACCGTCCGGGTGAACTGCGGCCAGCCCTTGGTCGATTCGCCGGGCGGCAGGATCAGGGCCTCGGCGGATATCCCCGCCCCGGTCAGCCCTGCCGTCAGCGCGGGCAGATGCAGCGCGGCCACGGTTTCCTCGGTGACCACGGCGACCCGCTTGCGGCGGGTCAGGGGCGCGATCTCGGCCCCCGCGCGGGCGATCAGCCCACGGCCAACGCGCACGACATAAGACCTTTCGCCCAGCGAGACGGGCACATCGTCAATCGGCAGGCTCATCGGCATCCCTCAGGCATCGGCCAGCACATCGGGGCGCGTGCTCAGCGCCGCGACCACCTTTTGCGCCGTGGTTTCAATGGCAAAATCGGCCTCGGTCGGCACGATCAGATCGGCCTGCGCATAGGCCGGCTCGCGCGCGGCCATCAGTTCGGCCAGCGTCTGATAGGGGTTGGCGGTCTTCAGCAGCGGTCGCGTGTCCTTGCGCCGCACCCGCGTCCAGAGCGTGTCCAGATCGGCCTTCAGCCAGACCGACACCCCGGCCGCAGAAATCCGCTGCCGCGTATCGGCGCGCAGAAAGGCCCCGCCACCGACGCTGAGCACGCAGGGTTCGCCGTCGATCAGGCGGCCGATCACCTGCGCTTCCTTGTCGCGAAAGAACGCCTCGCCGTCGCGGGCAAAGATCTCGGCAATGGTGGCATTGGCGGCGCGCTCGATCTCGGCGTCGGAATCGAGGAACGGCACGCCCAGAATCGATGCCAGTTCCTTGCCGACAGCGGACTTGCCGGCCCCCATCATGCCCACCATCACCACCGTCTTTTTCAGCCGCTGCGTCATCAAGGGTCCGGCGCCAGTTCACATGCTGGCGATTTCGTGAATTGAGCCCCTGAATGGCGTGAACTTGCCGCGAGTTCCAGCTATAAATCGTCAAGGCCTCTCGTTCGGCGCGCTTGCCAAAAGCGCCGGACAGGGGGTGTTCGTCTCTGACCCAGCCTTGAAGGAGCCCGGCCCATGCCCCGATATGATGACGAAGGCCCCGGCTTTTTCGGCTACCTGCTGCGGCTGGTGCTGGTGCTGGCGCTGCTGGGGGGCGTCGGGTTCGTGGTCTTCGCCTATTTCGGTGACCTCGGCCGCGCGCCCGAACCCCGTGTCCTGCCTGTCGATCTGCCTCAGGGATAAGCCCATGCCACTTCGGTGCCGCGTTCTGGAGCTTGCCCGCGTTTGGGGCCTTTCCATGGGGCTTGTCGCCGCGCCGACAGCCTTTGCGCAGACCGAGGGCGGCGGGCAGCCACTGTCGGCCATCGACTGGCTCAGCGTCAGCGCGACCGCGCCCCAGCCCGAGACCGGTGCCTGGCCCGTGACCCCGGCCGAGGATGGCACCACCGCTGATTCGGGCATTTCGGTGCGCGCCCTCGATGCGCTGCGTCCGGAAGCGGTCGGATTGTTTCCGGCGGCGCGCGTCGGGTTGCCCTCGACGCTCTGGGGCCCGACCCCGGCCGAGGAACTGGCTGCGCGCATCCTCGCCCTGCCGGGCGACATGCTGCCCGCGCAGCGCGACCTTGCGATGCGCCTCCTGCTGGCCGAGGTCGACGCGCCTCTGCCACAGCAGGACCCGGCGGGCCAGCCGCTGTTCCTGCTGGCGCGCATCGACGCGTTGATCGGCTTTGGTGCGCTCGATCAGGCGGCGGCGCTGCTCGATGCGCTGGGGTCGGATCAGCCGGTGCTGCGCCTCAGGCGATTCGACATCGGGCTGTTGCTGGGTGACGAACACGCCGCCTGCACCGGTGTGCTGCAACCCGATCCGCCGATCGGCGACGATGCGGCGCTGGTCTTTTGCCTCGCTCGGGCCAACCAGTGGCCGCTGGCCGAACAGGTGCTGGCGGTGGCGACCCAGTCGCGCAGGCTGGACCCCTACATGATCGAACTGCTGGAGCAGTTTCTGGACGAGGACGAGGGGCTTTCGGGTTCGGCCACGCTGTTGCCGCCGCCTGCGGGGGTGCCCACGCCTCTGGCGCTGCGCCTGCGCGAGGCGACCGGGGACGGGGCGCTGACGACCGGCCTGCCGGTCGCCTTTGCCCATTCCGACCTGCGCGGCACGGCGGGCTGGCGCGCGCAGATCGACGCGGCGGAGCGGCTCGTGCGGGCGGGTGCGCTGGCGCCAAACCGCCTGCTCGGGCTTTACACCGAACGCCGCGCGGCGGCGTCGGGCGGGATCTGGGAGCGCGTGCGCCAGATCCAGCGGCTGGATACGGCGCTGGGCGGCAGTGATCCGCTGGCGGTGGGCGAGGCGCTGGTGGCGCTGTGGCCGCTGGTGCGGGCGGGCGAACTCGAGGTGGCGATCGCCAGTCTCTATGCCCCCTTGCTGGTGCCGGTGCCGCTGGACGGCCCGGCGGCGGCGGTGGCCTTTCGCATGATGCTGCTGTCCGATTCCTACGAGACCGCCGCGCTGGGGCTTTCGGGCGCCCAGTCCACCCCTGAGACGCGGTTTCTGGCTGCCGTGGCGCGCGGGCTCGATCCGGTGGCCGAGGGGGGCAGCCTGCCAGGCGAGCTTGCCGGGGCGGTGGCCATCGCCTTTGGTCCGGACCCGATGGTGCCCGAGGGGCTCTCTGCCCGGCTTGCGACCGGGGCGCTGGGGGCCGAGATCCTCAGCGTTCTCGCCCGTCTCGGCGGGCCGGGAGATCCTCGTGCTCTGGCCGAGGGGTTGGGCGCCCTACGCGCGATGGGCCTCGAGGATGTCGCCCGACGCAGCGCTTTGCAGGTGCTGTTGCTGGAGCGCAACGGCTGATGCCCACCCCCGCGAACGCCCCCACCGAAGCCCGCGCGCTGTCGAACTTTCTCGAGGCGATGGCGGCGGAAAAGGGCTCGGCGCGCAACACGCTTCTGGCGTATGGACGCGACCTCATGCAGGCCGCCGAATGGCTGGCCGGGCAGGGGACCAGCCTAACCGGCGCCACGCGCGAGCAGGTCGAGGGCTATCTGGTCGCGCTCGAGGCCGAGGGTCTGTCGCAGGCGACCCGCGCGCGACGGCTCTCGGCGTTGAAGCAATTCTACCGCTTCGCCTTTGATGAAGGCTGGCGCAGCGACAATCCGACCCTGCGCATCGACGGGCCCGGGCGCGCGCAGCGCCTGCCCGGCACGCTGAGCGAGGACGAGGTGTCGCGGCTTCTGGACGCCGCGCGCGACCACGGCCCGAACCCGGCGGCGCGCGCGCGCAATGCCTGCCTGTTCGAACTGCTTTACGCAACCGGCCTGCGCGTCAGCGAACTGGTCAGCCTGCCCCATGCTGCGCTGCGCGGGGCGCCCGAGATGCTGATGGTGCGCGGGAAGGGGGGCAAGGACCGGCTGGTGCCGCTGTCCGACCCGGCACGCACCGCGGTTGCGGTCTGGCTGACGCATCGCGATCAGGCCGAGGCGGCGGCCAGACTCGAAGGGGCGGCGCCGTCGCGGTTCCTGTTTCCCGCACGCGGCGCCGAAGGACATCTGACGCGGATGCGTTTTCACGGTCTGGTCAAGGAGGTCGCCCTGCGCGCCGGCCTGAACCCGGAAAGAGTCAGTCCGCATGTTCTGCGCCACGCCTTTGCGACCCATCTGCTGGCCGGGGGCGCCGATCTGCGGGTGATCCAGACTCTGCTGGGCCATGCCGATCTGGGTTCGACCGAAATCTATACCCATGTGCTGGACGCGCGGCTGCGCGATCTGGTGATGCAGCATCATCCCCTCGCGCGTGAGTGACATCCGGGACGGTGCGCCGGGATGGTCGACCCTGCGGGGGTGGTGGTTGTGCCGGGCGGCCGTGGCGGGGATAGTCCCGGGGCGGACACAGGGGGGAATCGCGTATGGCAGAGTTGGACACCAACCGTTTCAAGGCGGCGCTGGCCGAGGGCCGGGTGCAGATCGGCTGCTGGGTGGGGCTGGCGAGTGACTATGCGGCCGAAATCGCGGGCGAGGCCGGGTTCGACTGGCTGGTGATCGACGGCGAACACGCGCCCAACGACATTCGCTCGATGCGCGCGCAGCTTGCGGCGCTGGGGCGATCCTCAGCGCATCCGGTGATCCGGCTGCCGGTGGGCGAGGTCTGGATGATCAAGCAGGCCCTGGATATCGGGGCGCAGACGATCCTCATTCCGATGGTCGAATCGGGGGAACAGGCCGCGCTGCTGGCGCGGGCGATGCGCTATCCGCCGGACGGGTTGCGCGGGGTCGGGGCCTCGCTGGCGCGCGCCTCGCGTTTTGGCGGGATAGCGGATTATGTGAACAAGGCCGATGCCGAGGTCTGCCTGCTGGTGCAGGTGGAAAACCGCGCCGGTCTGTCGGCGCTCGACGACATTCTGGCGGTCGAAGGGGTGGACGGCGTCTTCATCGGCCCGGCGGATCTGGCGGCCGACATGGGCTTTCGCGGCCGCGCCGAGGCGCCCGAGGTCGTTGCGGCCATCGAGGACGCGCTGGGCCGCATCCGGGCGGCGGGAAAGGGCGCCGGGATTCTGGCGACGCAGGACGCGCAGGCACGGCACTGGATCGACAAGGGAGCAAACTTCGTCGCCGTCGGCATTGATGTGGTTTTGCTGGCCAACAGCCTGCGCGCCCTCGCGGCACGATTTCGCTGATCGGCATGCGAGTTCTGAGCCTGAACGTGCAGAACCTGCGCCTGCGCCGCCTGCGGGGACGGGTGCGACTGGACGGCGCGCGCGACCATGACGATACCGGTGAGGCGCGCGCGCTCGATCATGCCGACCGGCGGCTGACGGCGGCGGTGCTGGCGCGGGCGGGGGCCGAACTGTGCCTGTTGCAGGAGGTGTTCAACCGGCAAAGCCTGGACTGGTTCCACGACCACCTCCTGCGCGCGACCGGCGCGCCGCCCTGGCCCTGGCGCGCCTGCCTGCCGGGCAATGACGGCGCCGGGCGGGATCTGGCGGTGATGGCGCGACGGCCCTTTGCCGCCACCTCGCATGCGCGGCTGGTGCCGGGCGATCTGGGGCTGGAGGCGCTGCGTCCGGGTCCGGTCTTTTGCCGCGATTGCCTGCGGGTGGATCTGGGGGATCTGGTGGTGTTTCAGGTGCATCTGAAGGCGCCGCCCCCCGATCCCGAGCGCGCTCTGGCGCTGCGGCGGATCGAGGTGCAGGCCCTTCGTCGCCTGATCGAGCAGCGGTTCGCCGACCCGTCGCGCGCGCTCTGGCTGGTGGCGGGCGATTTCAACGATCCGGACCGCGCGGCGCTGGGGCCGCTGCTGGAGCCGTTTGGCGTCGATCTGATGGCGCGGATGGACCCCGCCGACCGCTGGACCTGGTGGCGCGCCGAGGCCGGGCGGGGATGCCCGGACGGCATGATCGCCTCGCCCGCGCTGGCGGCGCGCTGGCCGGGTGCGGTGCCGCGGGCGATGAGGCTGGGCATGGCGCGGGCGGCCGGAGGCGACGAGCCGCGGCTGGAGGGCGTAGGCAAGGACCGGCCGCATGCGAGCGATCACGCGGCGCTGGTGCTCGATCTGCCCGGGCTGTGAGACGAGGGGCCATGAGAAGGGCGGGCGCTTCCCCTGTTGTCCGGTCGGCCACTCACCCGGGCGATTTGGAGCGCGGGTTCGGGAAGTGCGCATGTGACGGGCTGTCATGGCTCTGTTACATCGGGTGTTCTAGCTTGTCGCATGAGGATGGATCCTGACATGCCCGCCGACCTTCGCGCCTGTGGTGCCCTGATCGACGCGATGCCCGACCCGGCGCTGCTGGTCTCGGCCGAGCGTCGCATCCTGCTGGCCAATCCCGCCGCGCGCGAATTGTTCGCGGCACCGCTGGTCGGGGCGCTGGCGACCGCCTGCCTGCGCCAGCCCGAATCGGTGGCGGCGCTGGATCGGGCGCTTGCGGCGCTGGCGGCGGGGCAGCCGACTTCGGTGCCCTTCGAGGCGCGGATGGTGCAGACGACCTCGACGCGCGAGATCGCCTTGCGGGTCCTGGCCAGCCCCCTGGCGCCGACGTTGGGCCAGCCCGCCGTTCTGGTCACCCTGCGCGACATCGGTCAGCTTGAGGATGCCGAACAGCAGCGGCGCGATTTCGTTGCCAACGTCAGCCACGAGATGCGTTCGCCCCTGACGGTGCTGTCGGGCTTCATCGAGACGCTTCAGGGCCCGGCCAAGGGTGACGCGGCGGCGACGGCGCAATTCCTGTCAATCATGCAGCGCGAGGCCGAGCGGATGACGCGGCTGGTTGCCGATCTGCTGTCGCTTTCACGCGTGGAGTCCGAGGAAAAGGTCCGGCCGCGCGGGCTGGTGTCCTTGAGCGAGGTAGTGGCGGCGACACTGGCGGCGCTGCGCCCGCAGATCGAGGAGGCCGGGCTGCGCGTCGATCTGGCTGACAGGTCGGGCGGGGTGATGATCCCCGGTGACCGCGACCAATTGGTGCAGGTGCTGCACAATCTGGTGGAGAACGCTCTGAAATACGGCGCCTCGGGCGGGCGCATCGAGATCACGCTGGATCCGGCCGAACGCTCGCCCGGCATCGCCGGGCCGGCCATCGTGGTCACGGTGCGCGATTTCGGCGAGGGGATCGACGCCTTGCACCTGCCGCGGCTGACCGAACGGTTCTACCGCGTCGACGGGCACCGCTCGCGCGCGATGGGGGGAACCGGGCTGGGGCTGGCCATCGTCAAGCACATCATCAACCGCCATCGCGGACGTCTGGGCATCCGGTCCGGGCGCGGGCAGGGCAGCAGTTTCACCGTCGCCCTGCCGGTCGCCTGAGCATCCGCCCGGGCGTCACCAAACTGTCATATGAACGCGCTAGCGTCGCGCCAATCCACGAAGAGGCCTCCATGACCCCCCGCATGCATATCGACCAGAGTTTCGATGCCGACCTCGACCGCATCCGCGAGGCGATCCTCGCCATGGGGGGGCGCGTCGAGGAGGCGATCACGCTGGCGGCCCGCGCGCTCGACGAGCGCGACGAGGACGCGGCGCAGGCGGTCATTCGGGGTGACAAGGCGATTGACGCGCTGGAGGAAGAGATCGACCATCAGGTGGTGCGGCTTCTGGCGCTGCGCCAACCGCAGGCGACCGACCTGCGCACGGTGGTGGCGGTGATGAAGATGGCCGCCGATCTGGAGCGGCTGGGCGATTACGCCAAGAACATGGCCAAGCGCGTGCCGGTCCTGTCCTCGGGCGCGCAGATCGAGGGCGCGGCCGCCGCGATCCGGCGCCAGTCGCGGCAGGTGGGGCAGATGCTGAAGGACACGCTGGATGCCTTTGCCCACCTCGACGTGCCGCTGGCCGAGGATGTGATTGCCCGCGACATCGAGGTCGATCACATGACCAATGCCCTGTTTCGGGAATTCATCACCCACATGATGGAGGACCCGCGCAACATCACGGCCTGCCTGCATTACACCTTCATCGCCAAGAACGTCGAACGCATGGGCGATCTGGTGACCGGCACGGCGGAACAGGTGGTGTTCCTGGCCACCGGTCAGCGACCGGGCGAGCGGGTCAAGGGCGAGTCCACCGCCTCGATGGGGCTGGCGGACGAGGGCGGGCGATGAGCGAGCGCGACACGCCGCTGGTGCTGGTGGTCGATGACGAACCGGCCCAGCGCGCGCTTCTCGGCTATAACCTCGAAGCGGCCGGGTTTCGGGTTCTGACGGCCTCGGACGGCGAAGAGGCCCTGCTGCTGGTGGCCGAGGAAGCGCCCGATGTGATCCTGCTGGACTGGATGCTGCCAAAGGTGTCGGGGATCGAGGTCTGTCGCCAGTTGAAGGCGTCGAAGGGCGGTCAGGATGCCGCGATCCTGATGGTCTCGGCCCGTTCGGACGAAAGCGACCGGGTGCGCGGGCTGGAAACCGGGGCGGACGACTATATCACCAAGCCCTATTCGGTCAGCGAATTGCTGGCGCGGGTGCGTGCCAACCTGCGCCGGGTGCGCCCGGTGCGGGCGGGGCAGGTGCTGGAAGTGGGGGATCTCAGGCTCGACGGTGAAACGCACCGCGTCTCGCGCGGGGGGGTGTCGCTGCATCTGGGGCCGACCGAGTTTCGCCTGCTGTCGGCCCTGATGGAAAAACCCGGTCGGGTCTGGACGCGCGAGGCCTTGCTGGACCGGGTCTGGGGGCGTGACATCTATGTCGATACGCGCACGGTGGATGTGCATGTAGGCCGGTTGCGCAAGGCGCTGATGGCGCCCGGGGGCGAGGACCCGATCCGCACCGTGCGCGGGGCGGGCTACGCGCTGGATTGACTTTTCCTGCCCTCGCGGCGCCAATCGCGCCCAACCGGAAGGGGGCAACCATGACCAACACAACCACCGCCGCGCAAGGCTATGTGCCCGATCCTCGCAACGAGGACGTGCTGGTCTGGGTCAATGGCGCGCTGGTGCCAAAGGCCCAGGCGACCGTCAGCGTCTTCGACGCGGGATTCGGGTTCGGGGATGGCGTGTGGGAGGGGCTCAGGCTGGTGCGCGGGCGAATCCTGCAGCGCGAGGCGCATCTGGACCGGCTGTTCGAGGGCGCGCGGTCGATTGCCATCGACATCCCGCAGGGTCGGGCGGGGATCAACGCCGCGATCGACGGCGTACTGGCGGCGAACGGGATGCAGGACGGCGCGCACCTGCGCCTGATGGTGACGCGGGGGATCAAGGCGACGGCCAATCAGGACCCGCGGTTCATTCTGGCCGGACCCACCGTGGTGATCACCGCAGAATACAAGACCCCGCGACCCGAAGCCAGGGCAAGGGGGCTGAGCCTGTTCACCTCGACCTTCCGCACCTCGGGGCCGGATGTGTTCGACCTGCATCTGAATTCCCACAGCCGCCTGAACCTGATCCAGGCGTTGATCCAGGCGATCAACGCGGGCGCCGACGAGGCGCTGATGCTGGATCCGCGCGGCTTCGTCGCCTCGTGCAATTCGACGAATTTCTTTGTCGTGCGCGGGGATGAGGTCTGGACCTCGACCGGGGCGTTTTCGTTCCGCGGTATCACCCAGCGCGCGGTGATCGAGGCCTGCCGGGCCTCGGGGATCACGGTGCGCGAGGCCGATTTCACGCTGGCGCAGGTCTATTCGGCGGACGAGGCCTTTGTCACCGGGACTTTGGGCGGGGTGACGCCGGTGTGCCGGATCGACGGGCGGGTGATTGGCGCGGGTGTGCCGGGGCCGATGGTGGCGCGCATCCGGGGGCTTTAC
>CALEZJ010000271.1 GCA_937927885.1 uncultured Paracoccaceae bacterium
GCTCGCCAGCACCGCCCCGGCTGAGGCTGCCCCGGATGAAGGCCCCGAGGACAGCCCGACCAGCGAATCGGCCGTGGCGGGGACCGAAGTCATCTATGACGACACGCCGCGCGCGGATCCCGCGTTGTCGCGCTTCCGTCCGATGCCGCGGAGCGAACGGGTCAGGCAGATCGGGGAACAGACCGCCCCGGCGCCTGACGACCAGACCGGTCTTTCGCCCGCGCCGCTGGGCGACCCCGAGGCCGAGACCGCGCTTGCCGCGGCCCAGCCCGACGAAGCCCTTGACCAGACGGCCGAAACCCCTCCTCCCGGAGGGGTTTCGCTTGCCGCCCTGCGCCCGCAGCGCCGTCCCACCGACCTTGCGGTCCCCGCGGCCGAGCCCGCCGCCCCGGGCATCGATCTGGCCGGCGCCACCGCCGAGGCGGTCGCCCAGTCGCCGATCCCCGGCGCGCGGCCCAGCAATGTCGAGGAACGGGCGCGCCAATTGCTGGCGGCTGCGGCTGCCCAGCCCGCCGCCGCGCCTGCACCGCAGGGCGCCGCTGGCGCGCGCAGTGTCGAGGACGAGGACGAGGAGGGCGAGACCGCCTCGTCGGCCACCGGGCCGTCGATCCCCAGTTCGGCCTCGGTCGCCCGTCAGGCCACCGAAACCGGCGCCCTGCGGCTGAACCAGATCAACCTGATCGGGGTTTTCGGCGCGCCCAACGACCGCCGCGCGCTGGTGCGGCTGTCCAGCGGACGGGTGGTGCGGGTGCAGGTCGGCGACCGGCTCGACGGCGGGCAGGTTTCGGCGATCGGCGAGAGCGAATTGCGCTATACCAGCGGCGGGCGCAACGAGGTGCTGCGCATCGGCGGCTGACCCCGCCGACGCGCGCCTTTCAACGTGCCCTCTTGCGAGCCTATCGAGACCCAAACCACGCCACTGTCGTAGCGCCCAACCACTGGCACGGTGTCCCCGCAAGGGCCCTTGCAGAACACCTTGTTGACAACTTTCAGGCGCACGCTGTCGCGCAAGCCGAACCGGCGCCTCGCATTCCAGATCGACATTGACCGACACCGCCTTTGCGGCGAACACCGGGTTTGCGTTGATCTTGCCCCGCCACGCTTATAGCCTGACCTTGCCGGGCGTGCTTTCCAGTGCCGACCTCCGCGATTTCGTTGCGTGCCCGTCAGGAACACCGACCCCTGAACGCCCGGCAGCGTTTCCATCAAACGCGGACTTTCCCCGCACACTCGCTTGACCACCCCTGCCGCGTCGGGTCAGGCCACCTTTTGCAGCGCGACTGTCGGCACCACCCCCAGCGCGTGGCAGACATCGCGCGTCAGGCTGGCCCGGTTCAGCGTGTAGAAATGCAGCGCGGGCACGCCCTCGGACAGCAGCGTGTCGCAAAGTTCGGTGCAAAGCGCCGTCGCCAGCAGCGTGCTGCGGCCGTCGCGCTCGGCCTTCTCGAAGGCTTCGTCCAGCCAGGCGGGCACGCTGGCGCCGGTGGCCAGGGCAAAGCGGCGGATGCCGGACCAGTTCTCGATCGGGATGATCCCGGGCACGATGCGCGCGGCGTCGATCCCGGCGCGGTCGGCGGCGTCGCGAAAGCGCAGGAAGGTTTCGGCCTCGAAGAAGAACTGGGTGATCGCCGAATCGGCGCCGGCGTCGAACTTGCGTTTCAGCCAGTCGATATCGGCCCCGGCATGGGTGGATTCGGGGTGCGGCTCGGGGTAGGCGCCGACGCGGATGGTGAAATCGCCGGTTTTCTTCAGCGCCGAAATCAGCTCGACCGAACTGGCGAACCCGTCGGCGCGCGGGGCAAAGCGACCCTGGCCCTTGGGCGGATCGCCGCGCAGCGCGACGATCTCGCGCACCCCGGCCGCGGCATAGGCGCGGGCGATGTCCAGCGTTTCCGCGCGGCTGGCATCGACGCAGGTCAGATGCGCCGCCACATTCAGCCCAAAGGCCGCGCCGATCGTGGTGACCGCCTCGTGCGTCAGTTGCCGGGTGGTGCCGCCGGCGCCATAGGTGACCGACACGAACTCGGGCCGCAGGGGGGCCAGCATGCGCACCGTCTCCCACAGCCGGAAGCTGGCATCCAGCGTCTTGGGCGGGAAGAATTCGAACGAGATGCGCGGTGCGGTCATGGGAGGCTCCTGTGTTGTGCCCCTTGTTGCACGCGCAGCAATGTGAGACAAATTCATTGTTTTCATCATCTGCATGAGGTTCATCGCATAATGTATCTGGAGCTTCGTCACCTGCGCACGATCCGCGCCATCCATCAGGCCGGCGGGGTGCAACGCGCGGCGGATGTCCTGAACATCACGCAATCGGCGCTGAGCCATCAGTTGAAAGGGCTCGAGGATCAATGCGGCGTCGAGCTTTTCGTGCGCAAGGCCAAGCCCTTGCGCCTGTCGGCGGCGGGGATGCGGCTGCTCAGGCTGGCCGACGAGGTTCTGCCACGGGTCGAATCGCTGGAGGACGAGTTCCGCGCGCTGATCGCGGGCAAGACCGGGCGCCTGCATATCGCCATCGAATGCCACGCCTGTTTCGAATGGCTGTTTCCGGTGCTGGAGCGCTTTCGCCACGCCTGGCCCGATGTGGACGTGGACATCCGCCCGGGTCTGGCGTTCAGCGCGCTGACGGCGCTGGACCGCGAGGAGGTGGATCTGGTGATCTCGTCTGACCCCGAGGATCTGCCGGGCCTGACCTTTACCCCGCTCTTCGATTATGAGCCCCGGTTCATTGCCGCTGCCAACAGCCCCTTTGCGGGCAGGACGCATGTCGAGGCCGAGGATTTCCGCGATCAGGTGCTGATCACCTATCCGATGGACCGCACGCGGCTGGATGTGTTCACGGGCCTGCTGAACCCCGCAAGGGTCGAACCCCGCGCCGTGCGGCAGGTGGAACTGACGGCGGTGATTCTGCTTCTGGTCGCTTCGGGGCGCGGCGTGTCGGTGCTGCCCGACTGGGTGCTGCGCGAGGTGAAGACCTCGTCCGAGTATGTCACCCTGCCGGTGACGGCGGGGGGGCTGACCAAGCGCCTTTATGCGGCGACCCGGTCCGAGGAAACCACCGTGCCCTTCATGGCGCATTTCCTCAGGCTGGCGCGCACCGAACCGGTGAAACTGCAACGCGGCTGACGCGCAGGACATTGACCGAATCGTCAGACAGGCGCAGGCTGGCCGTGGAATGCCCATCTTCTCAATATGTTACAAGATAACAACGGGGGAATGACCATGTGCCATGTCTGTGTGATGGAATCCGTCAAGTCGCGCATGCTGGGGCGGCGCGATCTGTTTCGCGGGGCGCTGGGCCTTGCCGCCGCCGCCGCGACAGTCGGCGCTGCGACCCGT
This sequence comes from uncultured Paracoccaceae bacterium, assembly GCA_937927885.1. Taxonomy (GTDB): domain Bacteria; phylum Pseudomonadota; class Alphaproteobacteria; order Rhodobacterales; family Rhodobacteraceae; genus Pararhodobacter. Next base: position 3,337 of record CALEZJ010000271.1, read on the forward strand.
CCGGCGCTGGCGCAGGGCGCGGGCGGGGTGGCCGACATGACCCACACGCTGCACCCGGATTTTCCGACGTTCTTCGGCCAGCAGCAGTTCTTCGAGGAACAGATTTACAATTTTGCCGAACACTCCTTTAACCTCAAGGAGTTCCGCGTCAATGAACACACCGGCACCCATGTCGACGCGCCGCTGCATTTTTCCGCCGATGGCCAGTCGGTTGACGAAATCCCGGTGGAACGGCTGATCGTGCCGCTGGCGGTCATCGACATCCGCGCCAAGGCCGCCGACAACGCGGATGCGCAGGTTACCCCCGACGATATCGCCGCCTGGATCGCCACCCATGGCCCGCTGCCCGAAGGCTGCTGCGTGGCGATGCTGTCGGGCTGGGGGGCGCATGTGAACGACGCGATGTTCCGCAACGCCGACGCGGCCGGGACGATGCATTTCCCGGGGTTCCACGTCGAGACCGCGCAGATGCTGATGAGCGAGGGGGATGTGGCCGGGATCGCGGTCGACACGCTGTCGCTGGATTACGGCATGTCGCCCGATTTCGCCACGCATTACGCCTGGTTGCCGTCGAACCGCTGGGGGATCGAATGTATCGCCAACCTTGACCAGGTGCCCGCCAGCGGCGCCACGCTGGTCGTGGGCGCGCCCAAGCACCGGGGCGGCACGGGTGGCCCGGCGCGCATCTTCACGCTGTTCTGATGGCCAGCGTTCCCCTGCTTTCCGACGAGGCGGCCGGGCCCGAGGCCCGCGCCGTCTTTGACGACATCCGCGCCAAGCGGCAGACCGAGTATGTCAACAATTTCTGGCGCGCTTTGGCCAATGACCCGCCGCTGTTGGCGGCGACCTGGGAGAGGCTCCAGCAGGTGATGGGACCGGGCGCGCTGGACCCTCTGGTCAAGGAGATGCTCTATATCGCGGTGTCGGTGGCGAACGGGTGCAGCTATTGCGTGCATTCCCACACCGCCGCCGCCCGCGCCAAGGGCCTGACGCCGCAGATGCATGGCGAATTGATGGCGGTGATCGCCATGGCCAGCCAGACCAATGCGCTGGCCACGGCCATGCAGGTCGAGGTGGACGCGCGCTTTACCGTCTGAGCGCGCGGCCCCTTGGCGCTTTCCCTCGCCCGTCAAGCTGCTATGTATCGGCAAAACGCGTGATGGGGCGCCGATGAGCCAGAGTTTTCGCCTGACCCTTGCCCAGTTGAATCCGGTTGTCGGCGATCTGGTCGGCAATGCCGCGCAGGCGCGTCGGGCCTGGGAGGAGGCGCGCGGGGCAGGGGCCGACATGCTGGCGCTGACCGAAATGGTCATCACCGGCTATCAGACGCAGGATCTGGTGATGAAACCGGCCTTTGCGCGCGATGCGATGGCGGCGGTTCAGGCGCTGGCGAAGGATTGTGCCGAGGGGCCGGCCATCGGTCTTGGCGGGCCGTTCCTGGACGCAGGCAGGCTGTTCAACGCCTATTACATCCTTCAAGGCGGTCGCATCGCCGCCGTGATCCGCAAGCACCATCTGCCCAACGATCATGTGTTCGACGAACAGCGCCTGTTTACCGCCGCCGATATCAGCGGGCCGTATCGGGTGGGACCGCTGATCATCGGCACGCCGATCTGCGAGGATGCCTGGCACGAGGACGTGGCCGAGGCGCAGGCGGAATCGGGGGCGCAAATCCTGCTGGTGCCCAATGGCTCGCCCTATTCGCGCGGGCGGCATGACACGCGGATGGGCCATATGGTGGCGCGCGTCGTGGAAACCGGGCTGCCGCTGGTCTATCTGAACATGGTGGGCGGGCAGGACGATCAGGTGTTTGACGGCACCTCGTTCGTGCTGAACCCCGGCGGGCATCTGACGCACCTTTTGCCCGGGTTCACCGAGGCGCTGGTGCATGTCGATTTCACCGAGACGCCCGAAGGCTGGCGCGCGCTGCCCGGCGACAAGGCTCCGTTGCCGGACGATTTCGAGCGCGATTATCACGCCATGGTCACCGGCACGCGCGATTACCTGACGAAATCGGGGTTCCGCCGGGCGCTGCTGGGCCTGTCGGGCGGGATCGATTCGGCGCTGGTCGCGGCGATTGCGGCGGATGCGTTGGGACCCGGGAACGTGCATTGCGTGATGCTGCCGTCGGAATACACGTCGACCCATTCGCTGGAGGATGCCGCGTCGGTGGCGCGCGCGCTGGGTTGCCGACTGGATACGGTGTCGATCGACGGCCCGCGCGCGGCGGTCACGGATGCGCTGGCGCCGCTGTTCGCGGGTCTTGCGGCGGACGTGACCGAGGAAAACATCCAGTCGCGGCTGCGCGGCCTGTTGCTGATGGCGATCTCGAACAAGACCGGCGCCATGCTGCTGACAACGGGCAACAAATCCGAGGTCGCGGTGGGTTACGCCACGATCTATGGCGACATGAACGGCGGCTATAACCCGATCAAGGATCTCTACAAGACGCGGGTGTTTGAAACCTGCCGCTGGCGCAACCTGAACCACCGGCCCTGGATGCAGGGGCCCGCGGGCGTGGTGATCCCACCCCGGGTGATCGACAAACCCCCCTCGGCCGAATTGCGCCCGGACCAGAAGGACGAGGACAGCCTGCCGCCCTATGCCGTCCTGGACGCGATCCTGGAAGGGCTGGTCGAGCGCGACGCCTCGGTCGCCGATCTGGTCGCCGAAGGGTTCGAACGCGCCACCGTCAAGCGGGTCGAGCACCTCTTGAACCTCTCGGAATGGAAGCGGTTCCAGTCCGCGCCCGGCACAAGGCTGACCACGCGCGCCTTCTGGCTGGACCGGCGCTATCCCATGGTCAACCGCTGGCGCGACCCGTCCTGACCGCTGCCCCTTCGGCAGTTTGATGCGCGCAAGGGCCTGTGGTGCCAGCAGCGGGCTTTTCTTGGCGGGCAACTGCGGTTATCCTTGCCGCAAAACCCCCTTTCGCAGGGGAAGAACAAGCCTGCGGGCCGTGGCCACGCAGCGGCGTACGAGGGCAGTATGGATCGAACAGGCAGCAGCGCATCCGCGCGCGTGGTGGTGATTCTGGCGGCAGGGCTGGCGCTGGCAGGGTGTCAGATGCCTGCGGGCGGGGCCACGCAGGGCCCTTCGGCCGAGGCCACCAGCGCCGAGGCGTCACGCGAATCGCAGCGGGTGATCGAGAGGGATGTCGAGGCCCCCGAGGTATTCCAGCGTCAGGAAACCGGGCTTTGGGACGGGCGCCCGTCGCTGGGCGGGGTCTGGGTGGCGCATCCGTCGGCCACCGACCCCGAGCGCGTGATGATCCGCAACACCCGCACCGGGGCGACCGTCATCGGCGCCCTGTTCCGGCGCGAGCGCGACAACCCCGGTCCGCGGTTCCAGATCTCGTCCGAAGCGGCGAGTGCGCTGGGCGTCCTCGCCGGCGCGCCCAGCGAAATCCAGGTCACCGCCCTGCGCCTGCAGCGCGTCGAGATGGAGATCGACCCGGCCCCGGCCCCGACGACTGCCGCCGCCGAAACGCTGGCCGTGGCACCCGTCGCGGTGGCGGCAGCCCCTTCACCGTCGCTGGCCTCGCCCGCGGTTGCGCCGCAGGGCAGCGTGGCGATCAGCGATGTCGATCCCGCGCCGCGCGCCAGCCTGTTTGGCCGCCGCAACCGCACGCAGGCCGAGGCGCCCATCGCCCAGACCGCGCTGGCCCCGGCCGAGGGGGCGCCGACCGTCGCCGTCGCGCCCGCCGGCACGCCCCAGACCGCGGCGACCACGGCCTCGTCGACGCAGACGATGACCGAACTGACCACACCCGCCCCCGAACCGCGCCCCCGCCTGCGCGACCTGTTCCGCCGCTCGCAACCCGAACCGGACACGACCCTCATTGCTCTGCCCGGGGTTCCCGAGGCTTCGACCTTGCCCGCCAGCGCCTCGACCACCCCGACGGCCCCGCAACCCGCCCCGCAACCGGTGGCGCGAATCGAGCGGCCTTTCGTCCAGATCGGCATTTTCAGCGTCGAATCGAACGCCGTGAATGCCCGCGCCCAGATGCAGCGCGCCGGGTTGACGGCGGAAATCCGCCGGGGCCAGGCGGGCGAGAACGCGTTCTGGCGCGTCGTGGTCGGCCCGGCGGCCTCGGTCGAGGAGCGCGGGCAGATCCTGACCCGGGTGCGTGGGCTCGGCTTTGCCGATGCTTACGCGGTTGTGCGCTGAGCGGGTCTGTCACCTGCCGCACTTTGCCGCTAGACTGCCTGCGGGGCACGCGCCGGTCGGTGCGCGCCCCGGCCTGACCCAATCCGGAGACGCCCATGACCCTGATGCGCCCCCTGATCGCCGCGCTGTTTGCCAGCCTGATCGCCGTCACCAGCGCCGCCGCGCAATCGCCTTATGGCGGGCGGGCGCCGAATTACTACATCCTCGATCTGGGCAGCGGGCAGGTTCTGGCACAGCAGAATGCCGATGTACCCCTGCCGCCGGCCTCGATGTCGAAACTGATGACGCTGGCGATGCTGTTCGACGCGCTGGCGCAGGGCCGGGTGCAGATGGACACCACCTGGAGCGTGTCGCAGCGCGCCCATGCGATGGGCGGCTCGCGCATGTTCCTGGAAACCCGGCACCGGCCGACGACCGAGGATCTGATCCGCGGCATCGCCATCGTGTCGGGCAATGACGCCTCGGTCGTGGTGGCCGAGGGTTTGGGCGGCACCGAGGAGGCCTTTGCCGCCATGGCGCAGACCCGCGCCGAACAGCTTGGCATGACGCAGACAACGCTGGCGAATTCCTCGGGCTGGCCCGATCCGCGCCACCGGATGAGCATGCATGATCTGGGCATCCTCGCGCGGTATCTGATCGAGGAACACCCGACGCTTTATCCCTATCTGGGCGAGCGGGAATTCACCTGGAACAACATCACCCAGCCCAACCGCGTGCCGCTTCTGGGGGCGGGGGTGGGGCTGGACGGTCTGAAGACAGGGCACACCGAGGAGGCGGGCTATGCGCTGGTCGGCTCGGCCCGGCAGGGGGATCGGCGGATCGTCTTTGTCTTTTCGGGGCTGAATTCGATGCAGGAGCGCGTCGAGGAAACCGAGCGCATCATCTCGTGGGCGTTTCGCCAGTTTGTCGAGCGCCGGGTTCTGGGGCAGGGCCAGGCCATCGCCAATGCCGAGGTCTGGATGGGGGAGGCGCGCAGCGTGCCGCTGGTGGCCGCGCGTGACATCAGCGTGCTGGTCCCGGCGCTTGCGCAGGGCGATCTGGTCGCGCGGGTCGAATATGACGGCCCGCTGACCGCCCCGATCGCCGCCGGCGCCGAGGTTGCGCGGCTGGTGGTCACGGTGCCGGGGCTGGAGCAACCTTACACCATGCCGTTGGTCGCCGGTGCCGCGGTGGCCGAGGGCGGCATCCTGTCGCGGATGCGCAGCGCCGCGGCGGTGCTGGGTGGCCATCTGGGTCTGGGCACGCCGTGACGGCCAGACGGCGCGGGGCCTTCATCACCGTCGAGGGGATCGATGGCTCGGGCAAGTCGACGCAGGCCCGGCTCTTGGCCGCCGCACTGGGCGCGCGGCTGACGCGCGAACCCGGGGGATCGCCCGGCGCCGAGGAAATCCGCCGTCTGCTGGTCGAGGGCGAGGCCGCGCGCTGGTCGGCGGAAACCGAGATCCTGCTGTTCACCGCGGCGCGGCGCGATCATCTGGAAAAGACCATCCTGCCGACGCTGGACGCCGGGCAGGTCGTGGTCTGCGACCGGTTCGCCGATTCGACGCGGGTCTATCAGGGCGCCGCCCGCGCGGCGCTGCGCGACAAGGTCGATGCCGTGCATGCGGCGATGATCGGGGTCGAACCCGACCTGACCCTTGTCATCGACATGGACCCGGACCGGGCGCTGGCGCGCGGTCTGGCCCGGCATTCGGGCGAGGACCGGTTCGAATCGCTGGGGGCCGATTTCCAGCACCGGTTGCGCGCCGGGTTCCTCGCGCTGGCGCAGGAATTTCCGTCGCGCGTGCGGCTGGTGGCGGGCGATGCCTCGCCCGAGGAGGTCGCGGTTCGGGTGCAGGCCGAGGCGCGCGCCTTTCTGGCCGGGTGGGCCGATGGCTGACGCGGTCGCGCCCGATTGCGTCGAGGGCGCGCCGCACCCGCGCCTGACCCGGCACCTCTTCGGCCAGGACGCGGCCGAGCGCGCCTTTCTGGGCGCACTGGGGCGAGGGCGGTTGCACCACGGCTGGCTGCTGACCGGTCCGCGCGGCGTGGGCAAGGCGACGCTGGCCTGGCGCATCGCGCGCTTTTTGCGCGCGGGCGGCGGCGAAGGCGGCCTCTTTGGCCCGCCGGACAGTCTGGATGTGGACCCGGCGCATCCGGTGGCCTCGCTGGTGCGGTCCGGGGCGGAACCGGGCATCCTGCCCCTGACCCGCACCCCGGACCACAAGACCGAGCGGATGCGCAGCCAGATCGTGGTGGAGGACGTGCGCCGGCTGCGCGACTTTTTCGGATTGACGGCGGCCGAAGGCGGCTGGCGCGTGGTGATCGCCGACAGCGTCGACGAGATGACCCCCAACGCCGCCAATGCCCTGCTGAAATCGCTGGAGGAGCCACCGAAAGGCGCCTTGCTGCTGCTGGTGTCGCACCAGCCCTCAAAGCTGCTGCCGACCATCCGGTCGCGCTGCCGGGAATTGCGGCTGTGCCCGCTGGGCCCCGAGGACATGGCGCGCGCGCTGGATCAGGCGGCGGGGCTGGGCGAGGAAGGGGCGGCGCTGGCGGTGCTGTCGGGCGGGTCGGTGGGGGAATCCCTGCGCTTGACGGCGGGGAGCGGTCTGGGGCTGTATGTTGAAATTGTCGACTTGATGGCCAGCGCCCCCCGGTTGGTACGCCCTGAAATATTGAAATTGTGCAATTCCGTATCGGGGCGAGACGGTCAGGCCCGGTTTGACCTGCTGGTGCGGCTGGTCGATGTGCTGCTGGTGCGGCTGGCCCGCGCGGGCACGCTCGGCCCGGGTCCCGAGATCGTTCCCGGCGAGGGGGCGCTGCTGGCCCGGCTGTCGCCCGATCCGCGCGCGGCGCGGCGCTGGGCCGATCTGGCCGCCGATCTGGGCAACCGTGCGCGCGCGGCGCGGGCCGTCCACCTTGACCCCGGCGCGCTGGTGCTGGATATGTTCCTGCGACTGGAGTCCGCTTCGCGCTCGGCGACCGGATGAACCCCGGAAGCCTCGATGACGCCCCTGCTTGTTGACAGCCACACCCATCTCGACTTTCCCGACTTCGACGGCGAACACGACGCGCTGATCGCCCGCGCCCGCGAGGTCGGCGTGACCCGGATGGTGACGATCTGCACCCGGCTCGACCGCGAACCCGTGGTGCGCGCGCTGGCCGAAACCTATCCCGAGGTCTATTACGCGGCGGGAATCCACCCGATGCGCGCGGGCGAGCAGCCCCTGGTCGCGCTCGAGGATCTGACCCGGCTGGCCGCGCATCCGAAGTTTGTCGGCATCGGCGAGACGGGGCTCGATTATCACTACACGCCCGACAGCGCCGGGG
>CALEZJ010000272.1 GCA_937927885.1 uncultured Paracoccaceae bacterium
GTCGATCTGCACCGGCGTCACCATTGCGTGGCGCCGCCCGGACCACAGGCATTCAAAGATCCGCCCGTAATTCAGCCAGCCGACAAAGCCCGGGCGCTCGGCCGCGCTGTCACCCAGACGCACCGGTTCCTCCACAGCAAAGCTCTCGCCATCGGTCAGCATCAACCTTTCGTTCATCGTCAGCCGGGCAAGGCCTGTCGCCAGTCGCGGCAAGGGGCCGATGCCTGTCGCCAGCAATTCGGGGTCATGCCGCCAGGCCTCGGCGGCAGCGGTGATCATCAATTCGGCTAGGGTGAAATCGCTCATCGTCGGATCCTCAGAACGTGGGAATCGGCAGCGCGCGGACGGCCTCCAGACCGCCAACACTGGCCAGATAAGCCGCCTCGCCGTCGGCGACGTGTTCGGCCATGTAGCGCGCCCAGCCGCCGTCCTCGGCCGCACTGGCGACATAGGCGCCCAGATGCGCCATGTCCCAGCCATAGGCATCATGCGCCGTGGTCGGGTGCGCGCCACCGGGGGCATGCACCACCGCCTCGACCAGCGAGCGGTCAAAAAGGTTACACTTCGCCCCCTCGGGATGCGAAAAGTCCAGCCGGTCGGTCACTTCCTCGGCAGTGACGATGACGCGTCCGGCGGCACGGGCAAAGAGCGCGTCGAAATAGGGATCGGGCCCATCGGTCTGGGTGTTGCCTCGCCGGTCGGCCCGGCTGACATGGATCAACGAGACATCGGGCCGGATCGCCGGCATCGCCAGCAGGACCTCTCCGTCCGGTAGCGGGGATCTTACCGTCTTCATTCCGTTGCGCGCCACCAGATCAGTGCCCAGACCGATACGCGTGGGGGCAAAGGGAACCCCTTCGGCGGCCGCGCGCAGACCCAGCAGCAGCAGCCCCTCGTCCCATTCGTGCGCCTCGACCTGACCGGCCTCGCGCGCCTTGCGGAAATAGGGTTCCAAAGGGATCGCATCCATCGAGACAAATCCGTAGACCAGCCGCCGCACCTTGCCCGCCGCGCAGAGCATGCCGATTTCCGGCCCGCCATAAGCAACCAGCGTGAGGTCGCGCAGGTCCGAGCGCAGGATCTCGCGAACCAGTGCCATCGGCTTTCGCCGCGGGCCCCAACCGCCGATCCCCAGGGTCATCCCGCTCTCGAGCCGCGCCACCGCCGCGCTCAGGTCCATTTCCTTGTTCATGCTCAAGGCCTTCTCTGGCTGATCTGCGGACCCGCCGCATCCCTCCGATCCTGCTTCGTCGGGGGGAAAGGGGCATCGTCTGTTGGGACTACGCGCCCGACACCGGCAGAAAGGCATAGCGTTGCAGCGTGTCGGCAACGCAGCCGGGCTTTGACTGGCCCTGGATTTCCACGCTCAGGCGTACCAGAGTCTGGATAGTCCCGGGCGCGACCTCACGTACCTCGGCCAGCACGCCATGCGCGCGGATCGTCGAACCCACTGGCACCGGCGCCGGAAACCGCACGCGGTCGACACCATAATTCACGCCCCAGTCGAGGTTGCGAGGCAGGAAAAGTTCGGGCAGCACCATGTTGAGAAGCGACAGTGTCAGGAAGCCATGCGCGATGGTCCGGCCAAAGGGGCCTTGCGCCGCACGCGCGGGATCGACGTGGAGCCACTGGTGATCACCGGTCGCCTCGGCGAACAGATTGATACGGTCCTGATCGATGATCAGCCAGCGGCTGGCGCCAAGGTCACGCCCGGTGGCGGCGAGGGCTTCGGCAACGGAAGCGGGGGCAAAGGTCATGGCGGGACTCACGCGTGCTGGCTGGAAACGGAAACGACCTCGCCCACCATATAGCTGGCATAGTCGCTGGCCAGAAACAGGATGACATTGGCGACCTCCCAGACCTCGGCGGCGCGGCCAAAAGCCTCCTGCGCCGCGAGGCCCTTCAGGAAGTCTTCGGGCGCCGAGCGGGCAAGGAATTCATGCATGGCGATCGAGGGCGAGACCGCGTTGATGCGAATGCCATGTTCCGCCGCCTCCAGACCGGAACAGCGCGTCAGGGCCATCACCCCCGCCTTGGCGGCGGCGTAGTGGGCCTGCCCCTTCTGGGCGCGCCAACCCAGGACCGAGGCGTTGTTGACAATCACGCCGGCACGTCGCGGGATCATGTGCGCCAGAGCGGCGCGGGTCATGCGGAAGGTGCCGGTCAGCGTCACGTCGAGGACGCTCAGCCATTCGGCATCGCTCATCTCGGCCACGGGTTTCAACCCGCCGAGACCAGCATTGTTGACCAGCACATCTATGCCGCCCAGTCGCTCGGCGGCGGTGGCGACCAAGGACTGCACCTGGGCCTCGTCGGTGACATTGCACAGGTGCCCGCTGACCTCGGCACCCGGGGCGACCGCGCCGAGGGTCTCGACCGCCTCGGCAAGCCGACGTTCGTGGATGTCCGACACCACGAGCGCCCGAGCGCCTTCCTCCAGAACGCGCCGTGCGGTGGCAAAGCCGATCCCCTTGCCGGCTGCCGCGGTGATCAGAACGGATTTCCCGGTCATCAACCCGTGACCGGGGACATAGGGC
>CALEZJ010000273.1 GCA_937927885.1 uncultured Paracoccaceae bacterium
TCGGTCTGGGCCTGAACAAGGTCCGCCGCACCCGCGAACTCGAGGATACCCCCTCGGTGCGCGGCATGGTCAACTCGATCCCGCACCTGGTGCGGATCATCGAGGAAAAGGCCTGACTGCGGTAGGGTGGGGTTCAACCCCACCTTACGCCACCCTGAATCCCCCGGTCCGCAAGGGCCGGGGGATTTCGTTTCAGCCCCTGGTGCGCAGCCGTCCGCGACCGCCGTCGACGCCGATCACCTGCCCGGTGATCCAGTCCGCTTGCGGTGACAGCAGAAAGGCCGCCAGCGCGGCGCTGTCGCCCGCCGTCCCCAGTCGTCCCAGCGGATGCATCTGCGCCAGCGAGGCGGCGATCTGCTCGTTGGCAATCAGCCCCTCGGCCAGTTTCGTGCGCGTCAGCGACGGGGCGACGGCGTTGACGCGGATCTTGGGCGCCAGTTCCGCGGCCAGCGCGCGCGTCAGCCCCTCGACGGCGCCCTTGGCCATCGACACCGACCCATGCGCGGCAAAGCCCTGTTCGACCGCCACGGTCGAAAACAGCACGACCGAGGCCCCGCCCGCCGCCGCCTTCAGCGCGGGCAAGGCCGCCTGCACTGCCAGCGCCGCGCCCGCGGCATTCAGGCGGAAATCCTGCGCCAGATCGGCTGCGGTCAGTCGGGGCAGGGGGCGCAGGCGGATCGAGCCGACCGCGTAGACAAGCCCGCTGAATGCCCCGCCCGCCTCGGCCATCACACGGGCAAAAGCGGCGTCATCCTCGACATCGGCGATGCTGGCGCTGGCCCCGGTTTCGGCTGTGACAGCCTCCAGCCGTGCCGCGTCGCGCCCGACCAGATGCAGCGCCGCGCCCCGCCGCGCCAGCAATCGGGCGGTTTCGGCTCCGATGCCGCCCGACCCGCCCCAGATCAACACCCGTTCCATGGCTTCCCCCTTCGCCTGACCCGGGCCCATATGGCGCGACGGCGCAACGGATCAACCTCAGCGGGTCAATTGCCCGAGGTAGCGCGCAAAGGACGCCGCGCGCTGGCGTGCGATGGCCACGGCAGCCTCTGGCGAAATCAGCCGGAAGCGGATCGCCTGCCCGGGACGGCACTGCACGAAGCCGTCCAGATCGTCGTCAATCACCGTGGCGATCTTCGGATAGCCGCCGGTGGTCTGGTGATCGGCCAGAAGCACCGTCGCCACCCCGTCGCCCGACACCTGCACCGACCCCCGCAGGATCGGTTCGGACGGGATCGACAGCGCCCCCTCGGGCAGCAGCACGGGACCGGTCAGGCGCACCCCCATCCGGTCATAGGCACTGGTCAGGCGGAATCCCTCATGTTGAAGGGCGTTCATCGCCCTGGAGCCGAAAAAGCGGTCCTGCGGCCCGGCCACCGCGTGCAACAGCGGCCGGGGCCGCGCCGTGACGGGGCAGGGCAGAGGGCGCTCGGCCAAGTCCCGCGTGGCGCTGACGCGCAGCTCGTCGCCCGCCGCCAGCCTTCCCCCGCCCAGCCCCGAGGCGCCGTGCGTGGCGAGCGAGCCGAGCCAGTCGGGCCTCTCGATTCGTCCGGCGACCGCCAGCATCATCCAGGACCCCCATTGCCCGGGGCGAACCACCAGCCTTTGCCCGGCGCGCAGCGTCAGCACACACCAGGAACCCCGCCGCGCGCCGTCCACCTCCAGGATGAACCCGCCACCGGCCGCCGCCAGCGTCACCGCGCCCGAAACGCAGTCCAGCACCAGCCCGCCCGGCGAGACCTCGATCCCCGCCGCGCCCGACGCATTGCCCAGCGCGGTATTGGCGATCACCAGCGCCTTGCGGTCCATCGGACCCGAGGCCGGCACGCCATACCGCATCATCCCCCGCCGCCCGCCATCCTGCAGCGTCACATGCGGCCCGGCCTGAACCACGCGCAAGAGGGCGTCAGCCATGAGCGCGCCTTTCAAAATCCTCGCGTCGGATGCGCCGGAACCTGACCCGGTCGCCGACATCGAACAGGAAGGGCCGCGCAGAATCCTCGGTCAGCACCTTCGTCGGGGATCGTCCGATGATCCACCATCCGGTCGGCATCACCAGCGTGGTGATCAGGCATTGTGCCCCGGCGATGATGACGCTGCCTGCCGAGATCCCGCGCACCGGGGCCGGTTTGCGGTCCAGCCGCAGGGCCTCGGGGACCCCGGCGAGATAGGCATAACCCGGCGCGAATCCATAAAGGAACGCCTGATAGTCGCCCGCCAGATGCGCGGCGATCACCGCCTCGGGGCTCAGGCCGGTGCGGTCGGCGACCGTCTCCAGATCGGGCGAGAGCGGCGGATCATAACAGATCTCGACCTCGCGCAGCGCCGGGGTCGGCGCGCTGCCCTCGGTGCGGGTCAGCAGGTGGCGCAGGGCGGCGCTGACGGCGGCATGATCGCTGACCAGCGGGTCGAAATCGACCAACAGGTTGACAAAGGCCGGGACCGATTCGCGAAACCCGGGCGGCGGCGAGGCGTTCAGGGCGCGGTCCAGCGCCAGCACCTGCCCATGCGCCGAATCGCTGATCGACTCGGCGAATTCGACCAGCACGGCGTGATCGGCTACGGGGGTGAAACGGGGAAATCCGGTCATGTCAGGAAAGGGGCCAGTGCCAGTCCTTCAGCGGTCAGTCGTCTACGGATGTGGCGGGCCATGGCCACCGCCTGCGGCGAATCGCCGTGCACGCAGATCGACTGCGCCGCCAGCGGGATCGGATCGCTGCCCACCACCGGCATCATCCCGGTTTTCAGAAAGCCGATCAGCCGCGCGGCGGCCTCTTCGGGGTCGTGGATCATCGCGCCGGGTTGCCCGCGCGGCACCAGTTGCCCGTTCGGCTGATAGCCCCGGTCGGCGAAAATCTCGGCGGCGACGACCAGTCCCGCCGCGCGCCCGGCGTGTTCCAGTTCCGTGCCGGAAATCGCCAGCAGCGCCAGATCCCCGGGCTGCGCGGCGACGGCGGCGGCGATGGCGTCTGCCACCTCGCGTCGTGCGGCGCCCAGATTGGCCAGCGCACCATGCGCCTTGACATAGCGCACCCGCGTCCCGGCCAGAGCGGCCACGCCACAGAGCGCGCCGATCTGCGCCGCCACCATGCGGGTGATCTCGGGCGGGGACATCGGGATCACCCGCCGCCCGAACCCGGCAAGGTCCGCGTATCCCGGATGCGCGCCGACCACGACGCCGCGCCGGGCGGCCTCGGTCAGGGTGGCGAACATCACGTCGGGATCGCCCGCATGCCCGCCGCAGGCCACATTGGCCGAGGTGACAACCCCCAGGATCGCCGCATCGTCGCCCATCGGCCAGGGGCCAAACCCCTCGCCAAGGTCGGAATTGAGGTCGATCGAGGTCAGGACGGTCATGGAGCCTCCGGTGCTGATGGTGCAGAATAGGCGCGCGGGGCGTCAGGGTGAAGCCTTCAGTGACAGGAAAAGGGAATGCCGGATCAGGGGTTGCGCAATTGGATCGGTCGCAGCGAGGTGGCGCCGCCCGATCAGGTGACCGAACGGCTGATCGCCGCCTTTCGGGCCATGCTGGGCCGTTTTGTCACCCCGGACGCGGTGCCTCTCGGCCTGCACTGGTGCCTCAGCCCGCCTGTCGCCCCGGCCGAATCGCTGGGCGCCGATGGTCACCCGGCCAGGGGCGGCTTTCTGCCGCCCGTGCCCTTGCCCCGGCGCATGTGGGCGGCGGGCGAGCTCGAGTTCCACACGCCCCTGCGCCCGCTCGACTGGGTGGAGCGGCGCTCGACCATCCTCGACGTGGTGCATAAGGTCGGACGCAGCGGGGATCTGTGCTTTGTCACTGTCGGTCACGACCTGATCGGGCCGCGCGGGCTGGCGCTGCGGGAAAAGCATGTGATCGTCTATCGCCCGGCTGCCACGGCTCCCGCACCCGAATCACCCCCGGGCGATCCGGACGCCGAGCACCTCTGGCAGGTGCCCGTCGATCCGGTCCTGCTGTTTCGCTATTCCGCGCTGACCTTCAACGGGCATCGCATCCATTATGACCAGCCCTATGCGACCGGGGTCGAACATTACCCCGGGCTGGTGATCCACGGCCCCTTGCAGGCCACGCTTATGCTCAATCTGGCGGCCGGGACGCTGGGACAGGTGCCCCGGCGCTTTGCCTTTCGCGCGCTGGCCCCGGCCTGCGGCCCGCAAATCCTGCGGATCGGCGCGCGCCGGGCGGGAACCGGGGCCGCGTTGCATGTGCAGGATGCGCGCGGTGTGGTGACCATGCAGGCCGAGGCGCATTGCGACTGACCCCGACCCGGGGCTCACCCTGTCATAAACCTGTTACCGAACCTTCGCATAAGCGTCGCAGCCAAAGTGTAGCTGACGGGCAAGGCCGCCTGTCGCGGTCGGTTCAGAACGGGAGTTCCCATGACCTACGCCAAACTCACCACCTCGGCACTTGCCCTCCTCGCGCTGTCGGCCGGTTCCGCCGCCGCCCGCGACCAGATCCGCGTTGTCGGGTCGTCGACCGTCTTCCCCTATACCCAGGCCGTGGCCGAGCAATTCGCCAACAACACCGGCGCGCCCTCGCCCATCGTCGAATCGACCGGCACCGGCGGCGGAATGCGCATCTTCTGTGGCGGCATCGGTGAGGGGCACCCGGACATGACCGGCGCTTCGCGCTCGATGCGTGCGTCCGAGTTCGAGCTTTGCGTGCAGAACGGCGTCACCGACATCACCGAGGTGCTGCTGGGCTATGACGGTCTGTCGATCGTCGTCGCGCGCGCCAACGAATTCGCCTGGAACCTGTCGCTGGCCGAAATCTATCAGGCGCTGGGGGCGCAGGTCGAGGTTGACGGCCAGTGGGTCGACAATCCCTTCACCACCTGGAACCAGATCAACCCGAACCTGCCCGCCTCCCCGATCCTGGTGTTCGGCCCCCCGCCCACCTCGGGCACCCGTGACGCCTTTGTGGAACTGGCGATGCATGTCGGCTGCCGTCAGTTGCCCTATGTCGCCAACGGCGGCTTTGACAGCGCCTGGGTGAACGAGAACTGCTCGCGCATGCGCACCGATGGCCCGTTTGTCGAGGCTGGCGAGAACGACAACCTGATCGTGCAGCGCCTTCAGGCCGATCCGAACGCCTTTGGCATCTTCGGCTATTCGTTCCTCTACGAGAACCTGGACACGCTGAAGGACGTCAACATCAATGGCGTCGAGGCCAATCTCGAGACCATCGCCAGCTTTGAATACCCCATCGCGCGCCCGGTCTTTGTCTACATCAAGAACGCGCATCGCGGCGTGATCGCCAACTTCAACGAATTCATCGAGGAATTCGTGTCGGAAGACGCGCTGGCGGCCGATGGCTACCTGGCCGAGCGTGGTCTGGTGGCGATGTCGGACGAAACCCGCGCCCGCGTGCAAGAGGCCGTGCTGAACGCCGTCTCGATGCCCGCGCCGTAATCCGGTCGCACCGAACACCGCATCCGCTCCGGCGGGTGCGGTTTTTCCTGACACACGAAGGACCCCGGCGATGACCGCGCTTGCCTTTGGCATCCTGCTGCTCGCGACGATTGTCGCCTATGCGCTGAACCGCCACGCCGCGTCCCGGCTGCGCGCGCGCGGTCAGCCGCTGCACTCGCTGGTTGGCCATCACGCGGGTTTTGCCGCGCTGCTGGTTCTGGTGCCGGTGCTTGTCCTGATCCTGCTGTGGCTGGGCCTGCAAGGGCCGGTCATCAGCCGCCTTCTGATGGGCGGGCTGCCTCAGGGTGTGCTCGACGGGCTCGATACCGGCGCCGTGCAACTGATCGAGGCCGAAATCACCTCGATCGCCGGGGGCCGCATCTTTGGCACGCCCGAGGACTGGAAACTGGCCGCCGCCGCGCGTCTGGTCGATCTGCGGCTGATGTCGGGACAGATGTTGCTGTTGGCGGTGTCCCTTCTGGCCCTCGCGCTGATCGCCCTGGCGCGGCACAAGGTCGCGCCCGAGTTCCGCGCGCGCCAGAGCTTCGAATCCATCGTCACCGGGCTGATGGTTTTTGCCTCGATCGTCGCGGTGTTCACCACCGTGGGCATCGTCGCCTCGCTGGTGTTCGAAGCCGGGCGCTTTTTCGCCATCGTGCCGATCCACGAGTTCCTCTTTGGCCTGAACTGGGAGCCGCAAATCCCGATCCGCGCCGACCAGATCGCGGCCGAGGGCGCCTTTGGCTGGGTGCCTGTGCTGGTGGGGACGCTGGTGATCACCGTGGTCGCGCTGGTGGTGTCGGTGCCGATAGGGCTGATGTCGGCGATCTACCTGAACGAATTCGCCGCCCCCCGCGCCCGCGCCATCATCAAGCCGGTGCTGGAGATCCTCGCGGGCGTGCCGACCGTTGTCTACGGGTTCTTTGCCGTGCTGACCGTCGCCCCCGCCCTGCGCAGCGCCGGTGCGGCGCTGGGAATGGACGTGTCGCCCAACACCGCGCTGGCGGCGGGCGGGGTGATGGCGATCATGCTGATCCCGTTCATTTCCTCGTTCGCCGACGATGCGTTGTCCGCCGTGCCGCGCGCCCTGCGCGACGGGGCGCTGGCGCTGGGGGCAACGCGGGCCGAGACGATGCTGAACGTCCTCTTTCCCGCCGCCTTGCCCGGGATCGTCGGCGGCGTGCTGCTGGCCGTCAGCCGCGCGATTGGCGAAACGATGATCGTGGTGATGGCGGCCGGGCTGATGGCCAAGCTGACGCTGAACCCGCTCGACAGCGTGACCACGGTGACCGTGCAGATCGTCACGCTGCTGATCGGTGATACCTCGTTCGACAACCCAAAGACGCTGGCCGCCTTTGCGCTGGGTCTGATGCTGTTCCTTGTCACTCTGGTGATCAACGTCTTCGCGCTGCGCATCGTGCGCAAATACCGCGAAGCCTATGATTGAGGCCGCCCCGATCATGACTCCATCCCGCACCCCGATGCAGCAGGTCCAGGCCTCGCTCGCGCGCCGTCGGCGCAAGCAGATCACGCTGCAGGTTCTGGGCATCGGCGCGATTTCGGCCGCGATCCTGATGCTGGGCCTGCTGCTGACCACCCTGACGCTGAGTGGTCGCCACGCCCTGACCCAGACGCATCTGACGGTGCAGGTCTTCATCGATCCCGCCGAAATCCGCGCCGACCGCCTGCCGCGCGGCGGGTTTGACGATGTGGTCACGGCAGCCATCGCGGCGCTGATCCCGGGGGCCGACCTGTCCAACCGCGAGGGGCGGCGCGAGGTGTCGGCGATTTCCTCGAACGGCGCGCAATTCCTGCTGCGCGACCTCGTCGTGGCCAATCCCGCGCTGATCGGGCAAACGATCGCCCTGCGCTTTCCCGTGTCGGACCCCTACGACCAGCTCTTCAAGGGCCTGATCGACCGCGCCACGCCCGAAGCCAACCGCCGCCTCAACGACGCGCAGATCGCCCGGTTCGACGCGCTTGTCGCGGCGGGGGCGGTGTCGACACCGTTGAACTGGGGCCTCTTGTTCAATGCCGACAGCCGGTTTCCGGAACTCGCGGGCCTGCGCGGCGCGCTGATGGGCAGTTTCTGGGCGCTGCTCACCTGCTTTGTCATCGCCTTCCCGCTGGGGATCGGTGCCGCGATCTGGCTGGAGGAATTCGCGCCACGGAACAGGATCAGCGACCTGATCGAGGTGAACATCAACAACCTTGCTGCCGTGCCCTCGGTCGTCTTTGGCCTTCTCGCGCTGGCGGTGTTCATCGGCTGGTTCGGCCTGCCCCGATCCGCGCCCTTTGTCGGGGGCCTCACGCTGGCCCTGATGACCCTGCCCACGATCATCATCGCCACCCGCGCCGCGCTGAAAGCCGTTCCACCCTCGATCCGCGAGGCGGCGCTGGGCCTCGGAGCCTCGCGCCAGCAGGTGGTGTTCGGCCATGTCCTGCCGCTGGCGATGCCCGGCATCCTGACCGGCACGATCATCGGCCTCGCGCAGGCGCTGGGGGAAACCGCGCCGCTTCTGCTGATCGGGATGAACGCCTTCCTGACCTCGGCTGCGACCTCGCCCTTTGACGCCTCGACCGCACTGCCCACACAGATCTTCCTTTGGGCCGACAGCCCGGAAAGGGGCTTTGTCAGCCGCACCTCGGCCGCGATCCTCGTGCTCTTGACCTTCCTCATCGTGATGAACGCCCTCGCCATTGCCCTGCGCAAGCGGTTCGAGCGCAAATGGTAACCGAATGGACCAGCCCATGAACCCGACCAAGATTTCGGCCTGCAATGTCAACGTGTTCTACGGCGCCTCGCAGGCGATCAAGGACGTGTCGCTGGAGCTCGCCGACAAATCGGTGACCGCCTTCATCGGCCCTTCGGGCTGCGGGAAATCGACCTTCCTGCGCTGCCTGAACCGGATGAACGACACGATCGACATCTGCCGCGTGACCGGCGACATCCGGCTGGACGGGCAGGACATCAACGCCGCCAGCGTGGACCCGGTGCAGTTGCGCGCGCAGGTGGGGATGGTGTTTCAAAAACCGAACCCGTTTCCAAAGTCGATCTATGACAACGTGGCCTATGGGCCGCGCATCCACGGGCTGACGCAGAATCGCACCGAACTCGACGAGATCGTCGAATCCTCGCTGCGCGCCGCAGCACTGTGGGACGAGGTCAAGGACCGCCTGCGCCAGCCCGGTACCGGCCTTTCGGGCGGTCAGCAGCAGCGCCTGTGCATCGCCCGCGCCATCGCCACCCGCCCCGAGGTGATCCTGATGGACGAGCCCTGTTCCGCCCTCGACCCCATCGCCACGGCGCAGATCGACGACCTGATCCACCAGATGGCGCAGGATTTCTGCGTCATCATCGTGACCCATTCCATGAGCCAGGCGCGCCGCGTGTCGGACCGCACCGCCTATTTCCACATGGGCAACATGGTCGAATACGGCGAGACCGAGCAGATCTTCATCAACCCGCGTGAAAAGCTGACGGAAACCTATGTGTCAGGACGGATCGGCTGACGCCGAAAGGACCGCGACCAGAACCCAGACCGCCATCGCCATCACGATCAGCGAGCCGATGGTATAGCCGATCGACCGGATCTCGTGGCTTTGCTTGGTCGCATAGGCGACCGTGTGAACCGCGCGGGCCAGCACGAAACCATACATCGCCACCTGCGCCAACCAGAGAGGTGGCGCGACGGCGACAAAGGCCAGTCCGACCGCCCAGAAGGCCGGGATGTTTTCCAGATCGTTGCGATGCATCCGCCGCGAACGGTCGACGTAATCGTTGACCTCCAGTTGCGACGGGTCGGGCGCGGGGTTCAAGGCGCCCGGGCGGATGTCCTCGGGGCTGGCAAAACCGCCCTTGACGCGCATCATGCGCAGAACGGTCATCCAGCCCTGACCCATGACCTTCAGAACCGTCACTGCGACTGCGATCAGATAGACACGAAACACCGGATTCTCGACGCTGAGCAGGTCCATGACGCCCTCCCTGTGGAATGCCCCCATCAGGCGCCCGCCCCCCGCGATCCGTCAAGCGGAGTCGCGCTTGCCAGCGGGAGGGGCAGCGGCTATACGACCCCGGTCGGCACGATGCCGACTCAATCACATGCCGTGTTGCCCCAGTGTCGTCGCTGACGGGGTATTCCGGCCAAGGAGAGCGACATGAAACTGAACGAACTGCACGACAATCCCGGCGCCAACCGCAAGAAAAAGCGCGTTGCGCGTGGTCCGGGCTCGGGCAAGGGCAAAACCGCCGGGCGCGGGATCAAGGGTCAGTCCTCGCGTTCGGGCGTGGCGCTGGCGGGGTATGAAGGCGGGCAGATGCCCCTCTACCGTCGCCTGCCCAAGCGCGGCTTCAACAAGCCGAACCGCAAGGATTGGGCCGTGACCAACCTCGGCGCCATCGACCGCTTCATCACCGAAGGCAAGATCGACGCGTCGGTGGAAATCACCGAGGACGTGCTGGTGGCCTCGGGCCTCGTGCGTCGCAAGCTGGACGGCATCCGCGTGCTGGCCAAAGGCGAAATCACCCGCGCTGTCACGATCAGCGTCACCGGCGCCTCGGCCTCGGCTGTCGAAGCGGTCGCCAAGGCTGGCGGCGCACTGAAAACGGCTGCTGTCGCTGCCGCTGCTGAATAAGGTGTTGTGGGCGAGCCAATCGCCCCTTACATCATCCGCAGGGTTTCCAGCGCCGCCAACCGCAGCCCGGTTTGGCGGCGCTGACATGAGAGAGTCAGAACATGGCATCTGCTGCAGAGCAAATGGCGGCCAACACCTCCTGGGCCACACTGGTCAAGGCAAAGGATCTCCGCCAGCGCATCTTCTTCGCGATCGGCCTTTTGATCGTCTACCGGATCGGCACCTATATCCCGGTCCCGGGCATTGACGGGGCGCAACTGCGCGCCTTCATGGACGAGGCGGCGGCCGGTCTGGGCGGGATGCTCAACATGTTCACCGGCGGCGCGATCAGCCGCATGGGCATCTTTGCCCTGGGTATCATGCCCTATATCTCGGCCTCGATCATCGTGCAGCTGGTGGCGTCGATGTATGGCCCCTGGCAGAACCTTCGCAAGGAGGGCGAACTGGGGCGGCGCAAGCTGAACCAGTACACCCGTTATGGCACGGTGTTCCTTGCTCTGGTGCAATCCTACGGCCTCGCGGTCAGCCTCGAGGCGGGGGAACTCGCCACCGATCCGGGCTGGTTCTTCCGCGTGTCCACGGTCATCACGCTGGTCGGCGGCACGCTGTTCCTGATGTGGCTGGGCGAGCAGATCACCCAGCGCGGCATCGGCAATGGCATCTCGCTGATCATCTTCGTCGGCATCATCGCGGAAATCCCCGCGCAACTGGCGCAATTCCTGTCGCAGGGTCGCACGGGCACGATCAGCTGGGTCGTCGTTCTGGGTATCCTGGTGATGATGGTCGGCCTTGTCGCCTTCGTGGTGTTCATGGAGCGCGCGCTGCGAAAGGTGCACATCCAGTATCCGCGGCGTCAGGTCGGCATGAAGGTCTATGACGGCGGCTCGTCGCATCTGCCGATCAAGGTCAACCCGGCCAACGTGATCCCGGCGATCTTCGCCTCGTCGCTCCTCTTGCTGCCGACCACGCTCAGCACCTTCTCGGGCACGGCGACCAATCAGGTCATGGCGACGATCCTGGCCTATTTCGGCCCTGGCCAGCCGCTCTATCTGGTGTTCTTCACCGCGCTGATCGTGTTCTTCACCTTCTTCTACACGCTGAACGTGGCGTTCAAGGTCGATGACATCGCCGAGAACCTGAAGAACCAGAACGGCTTCATCCCCGGGATTCGTCCCGGCGCGCGGACCGAGGAATACCTGACCTTCATCGTTACCCGCATCACCACGGTCGGTGCGATCTATCTGGCCGGCGTTGCCCTGATGCCGGAAATCCTGCGGGCGCAGCTGTCGATTCCGTTCTACTTCGGCGGCACGTCGGTCCTGATCGTCGTGGCGGTGACGCTCGACACCATGAGCCAGGTCCAGTCGCATCTGGTGGCGCATCAATACGAGGGGCTGCTGGAACGGTCGCAACTGCGCGGCAAGAAGCGCGGCACCGCACCCAGGAAAGGGCCCGCGCTGCGATGAACATCATTCTTCTGGGGGCGCCGGGCGCCGGCAAGGGAACGCAGGCGCGTCTTCTGGTGGAACAGCGCGGCATGGTGCAGCTGTCGACGGGTGACATGCTGCGCGCGGCCCGGTCCTCGGGGACCGAGATGGGCAAGCGGGTCGCCGCGGTCATGGACGCCGGGCATCTGGTCACGGATGACATCGTCATCGGTCTGATCCGCGAGCAACTGGAAACCGCCCGCACCGGCGGCGGGTTCATCTTTGACGGCTTTCCGCGCACGCTCAAGCAGGCCGACGCTCTCGGCGATCTGCTGACCGAGACCGGGCAGGCCCTGGATGCCGTGATCGAGATGCAGGTGGACGATGATGAACTGGTGCAGCGCATCACCGCCCGGTCGACCTGCGGCAATTGCGGCGAAGTCTATAACGACGTGACAAAGCCGATCCCGGCAAGCGGCGTCTGCACGCATTGCGGCCAGAAGTCCGAGTTCAAGCGCCGTGCCGACGACAACGCCGAATCCCTGCGCACCCGGCTCCTGGCCTATTACAAGCAGACCGCGCCGCTGATCGGCTATTACCACGCCAAGGGCAAGCTGGTCAGTGTGAACGGGCTGGGCGAAATCGGCGAGATCGCCGCCGAGATCAACCGCGCGCTGACCTGACCGCCATGTCCGGGCCCTACAGCATGCTGCGGCGCGGAGTCCATCTGCGAGGCAAGGCGCGGGCCGTCGCGCGGGGCGAACTCGATCCCTACGAGGGGCAGGCGATCCTTGTGGGTGCGCCCGCGGCACCCCCGGTTGTCTATCTGCCGATCCCCAAGGCGGCCAACACCTCGATCCGGACCGCCTTCAAGCCCTGTTTCGACCTCGAAGGCGAGGCGATCCGCAACATTCACCGTGACCCGCGTGTCCGTCTGACTGCGATCCCCCCGGCGCTGGCGGCGGCACCCGCCGATGCGCTGGTCTTCACGGTCGTGCGCCACCCGGCCGAACGTATCCGCTCGGCCTGGCGCAACAAGATGGGCTGGCACGATCCCAAACGCCCGCTGGGTCTGAAACCGCGCTTTGGCCACGCCAAGCGGCTGGGCATTCCCCGCGGAGCCAGTTTCGAGGACTTCCTGTCGATCCTCGCGCAGTCGCCAGCCTGGGCGGTGGACGGTCACTTCAAGCCGCAGGTCGATCTGTTGCACCACGCGCTCCCCGATCCGCGGCTCGAGGTGTTCAAGGCTGAAACGATCAACCACGACTGGCCCGCGCTGGCCGACCGCATTTCGGCGCTTGTGCCAAAGGGACCTCACCGGATGCTGGAGCGGCTGAACGCCAGCGATCCGGTGCCCGCGCCCTATAGCGCCGCCGAAAAACGCCTGATCGACCTGATCTATGGCGCCGATTTCATCCGACTCGGCTATTCCTGGGATGACCTGGGTGCGGGGGCTTGACCCTGCGACGGTTTCCCCCTAAGCGTCCGCATCCCTCAGGGACAGAAGAATCGCCGCCGGGGTTGCGCCCGCGCGGTGGACCATAGTGACGAATCGGCCGGACCAGGCGTTGCCTCCGGCCAAGTTGTGAAAAAAGGTTCTGGCGCTACGGAACCGCAACAGAAGGAAGAAACCGCGTGGCACGTATTGCTGGCGTCAACATCCCCACCGGAAAGCGCGTTCCCATCGCGCTGACCTATATCACCGGGATCGGTCCGTTCATCGCGAACCAGATCGTCACCGCCCTGAACATCGACCCGCAGCGTCGCGTCAACCAGTTGACCGATGACGAAGTGCTGGCGATCCGCGAATACATCGACGCCAATCTGACCGTCGAAGGCGACCTGCGCCGCGAAGTGCAGATGAACATCAAGCGCGCCATGGACATCGGATCCTACCGTGGCCTGCGTCACCGTCGCAACCTGCCCGTGCGCGGCCAGCGCACCCATACCAACGCCCGCACCCGCAAGGGCCCGGCGAAGCCGATCGCCGGCAAGAAGAAGTAAGGGG